>JBJSZF010000057.1:0-12562 GCA_046090125.1 Verrucomicrobiota bacterium | reverse complement strand
ATCGCTGTCGGCCTGACCCGATGGAACCCACGGAGAAAAGCGTCGGAGGACATCAGAGAATGACCCTCAACTGAATCGGTCCGGCTCAGCCACGTGACTATGCGGTTGACTTCATAGGTGTGCCCAATAGCGTCAACACCGCAGGTCAATCACATCATTACACTGTTACCATGAAAAACCTCGGATGGATCGGACGCGGGCTGTGCTTGGCGGGTTCGTTGGTGTTGGCAGTTGCCGCCGGGCACGCCGCAAACTTCACCTTGGACGCCACGAGCGGCACCGTCTCCCTCAAGGGGGCCTCGGTGGCCAAGGCTGCAACCGTAGGCTCTGAATTGGCAACCGGTGACACCGTCGCAACGGCCAAGGGGGCGACTGCCGACATTGGTTTGACCGTCGGCGGACGCAAGATTTCCAACATCCATGTCTGGAGCGACTCCACATACACCGTCAGCGAGACCAGCGTGGACGAGAACGGGGTCACCAAGGGGGGTGGCAGCCTAGCCCAGGGGGCAGTCGCCGGTTCGTTCAACCCCAAGACGGCTTCATCCGTGCTGAACGTGAAGGCCTCGGACGTCAGCGCGGCCGTCCAAGACTCGACGACGTTCATGGTCCGTTCGGTCGGTGACGTTTACTGCTACACGGGCCGCATTCTTGTCACCGTTGGCAGCGCCACGTACACGCTGACCTCTGGGCAAGCCTTCTTGGCGAAAACCAAGTCAATCGTGCCCCACAACCAGCCATCGCCCTTCGCGCTGGTATCGGCCCCGGTCGTGCAGGTCATTACTCCGACTTCCCCGTCCCAACCCGGCGGACGTTAGGATCCAATGATTCGGGGTGCGCCCCGGACGCCGACTGAGGTTTCCTAGGCCCGGCCATCGCCGGGCCTTTTTGTTTTTGGTGGCAACCGCCACAAAGGGCGCGTTCGTCACCGGTAGCATGGGATCGCACCGCTCGTCATTTGACCGGAGTGGACATCGAGAGCAGCCTGACCTCATGGCACGCGTGGTTTCGTTCATTGCATGTTCCGCAAGTTTGGTCCCTGGATGGGTCACCGCCGCTGATTGGCCCCAATACCGCGGGGCCCGACACGATGGCATCTCTCAGGAGCAGAAGGCGTTGGGCGATTGGTCCAAGACCCCCCCACGCAGGCTATGGAAGGTGGTCGTCGGCACGGGCTTCTCATCCGTGGCCGTTGCTCAGGGGAGGGTCTTCACGGTCGGCAACAATGGAGTCAAAAAAGGCGGTCATGACACCGTGTATTGCCTGGACGAGATCACAGGAAAGGAAGTTTGGACGTTTCGATACCCGCAAGACCTTGACCCAAAGTACTACGAGGGCGGCCCCGGAGCCACGCCCACGGTATCCGGAGGCACCGTTTACACGGTGGGTCGGCATGGGTTGGTCCATGCCCTGGATGCCGCCACGGGGTCCGTTGCATGGACTCGTGACCTCTCAAAGGATCCCGGACTCCCCATCCCGGACTGGGGCTTTAACTCGTCCGTGCTTGTGGACGGCTCGACGCTGTTCATCAATGCCGGCTCCGCCGGGGTCGCGCTCGACAAGGCTACCGGGCGTCCCGTCTGGACGACCGGCAAGGAGGAATGCGGCTACGGGACACCCGTTCCCTTCGTCCAGGACGGTCGCCAACAACTGGCGATGTTTGCAGCCAAGCACGTCGTCGCCGTGGATCCGGGATCCGGCAAGGAGACATGGCGCGTGCCATGGAAGACGGACTGGAACGTGAACGCCACGGATCCCGTTTTCGATGGCGGCCGCATGTTCCTGAGTTCTGGCTATGGCACCGGCTGCGCCGCCTACGACCTTTCCGCCAATCCCCCAAGACGCATCTGGTTCAACAAGGAGATCCGGTCACAAATGGCGTCCGTCATCGCGTTCGGCGGCCATGTTTATGGGGTGGACGGCCAAGGCGGGGACAAGGACTCGCGGCTCAAGTGCCTGGACCTCGCGTCGGGGGCGGTGAAATGGGCATCACCGAAGGCCGAGACCGGCAATCTGGCGGCAGTCGATGGCACGCTGCTATGGCTGACGGGCGGCGGCGAATTGGTCTTGGTTGAAGCCAAACCGGATTCGTATCGCGAACTGGCCCGAGTGCAAGTCGGTGTTGGGAAGCATTGGACGGCACCCGTGATTGCCAACGGCCGCATCTACGTGCGCAATGCAAAGGGGGACTTGGTTTGCATCGAGGCCAAGCCCGCCATCACCCCAGGGTGACGGATGTCCGGGTCCCAGGGAACGCCCGGGGCCTCGCCCTGACTCTAGCCTAGCCCTAGCCCTGCGTCGCCAGCGGGCGCGCATGGAGATGCTCGTGCGCTGCGGCGATGAAGCCCCTGAACAGCGGGTGGGGGGCATTGGGCTTGGACAGAAACTCCGGGTGGAATTGCGCGGCCACGTAGAACGGGTGCCGCGCGATTTCAATTACCTCGACCAACCGGTCGTCCGGGGTTGTCCCGGCGAAGACGAAGCCCGCCTTGGCGAAAACCTCCCGGTACCGGTTGTTGAACTCGAACCGATGCCGATGGCGCTCGTGGATGATGTCCGCGCCGTAGAGATCCCTTGATCGCGTGCCCGCCACGAGGCGACACGGTTGCGATCCCAACCGCATGCTGCCGCCAACCTGCGTGACCCCCTTCTGGGATTCCTGCAGGTCGATTACCGGATCAGGGGTTGCCGGGTTGAACTCCGTCGAGTGCGCCTGTCGCAACCCCAGGACGTTGCGGGCGAACTCGATGACGCCGATTTGCATTCCAAGGCAAAGCCCGAGATAGGGAACGTTGTTTTCCCGCGCATACTGCGCCGCACGAATCTTTCCCTCGATGCCCCGGTCGCCAAAGCCACCCGGCACCAAGATGCCCCCCAGTCCCTTCAGAAGCCTGGCCGGGTCGCCGGTCTCGACGTCCTCAGCCTCGATTTGCTCGATCTGGACGCCGCAGTCATTGGCAATGCCGCCGTGAATCAACGCTTCATACACGGACTTGTAGGCATCCTGAAGGCCGACGTACTTGCCCACCACGCCGATGCGGACGCGATGCTGAGGGGCGATGAGGCGACGGATGATGTCCTGCCAATGGGCCATCCGGGCAGGCGGAACATCGAGCTGCAGGATGCGGCAGACCAAGTCGTCCATCCGCTCCCGCTGCAGCATGAGAGGCACCTCGTAGATCGAGTGGTCCACGTCCTTCTCCTCGATCACAGCTTCCTGCGGGACATTGCAAAACATCGCAAGCTTCTGGCGGAGATCCTTGCCAAGGGGATGCTCGGTGCGACAGACGAGCAGGTGGGGCGTGATGCCGATCTCGCGCAGCTTGGCGACAGATTGTTGGGTGGGCTTGGTCTTGAGCTCGCCGGCCGCCTTGATGAACGGGATGTATGTGACGTGCAGGAAGCAGACGTTGCCCGGACCCGCCTCCTGCGCGAATTCCCGGATCGCCTCGAGGAAGGGAAGACCCTCGATGTCACCCACGGTCCCCCCCACCTCCGTGATCAAGACGTCCGGCCGGGTCTCCTCCGCCAGCAACTGGATCCGCCTCTGGATCTCGTCCGTCACATGTGGGATGACCTGAACCGTCTTGCCCAGGTAGGCACCGCTTCGCTCGTTGTCGAGCACCTGCTGGTACACCTGCCCGCTCGTCGTGTTGTTGCGACGCGTCAGCTTCGTGCTCGTGAACCGCTCGTAATGCCCCAGATCCAAGTCCGTCTCTGCGCCGTCGTCCAAGACGTACACCTCGCCGTGCTGATACGGGCTCATCGTGCCCGGATCCAGGTTGAGGTAGGGATCGAACTTCTGCAGGGTGACCCGCAGCCCCCGGTTCTCCAGCAAGGTGCCCAGCGCCGCCGCCGTGAGACCCTTGCCCAAGGAACTCACCACCCCGCCCGTGACGAAGATGTACTTCATGGGCTGGCAACGTCCCAAGGCGCGGCGTCCGCTGCCAACGAAAAACCAAGCGGCGGTGGCCCATCCCTGCCCGCCCGGCGAGCCAACGCTTGCACCCAAAGGCAAGGCAATGGCACCGTCGCCCACGCAATGCCAGTCACCGTTCGCGTTCCCACCCCGCTACGAAAGCTCACCGGCGACGAGGAGGTTGTCCTCGTCCAGGCCGGCACCATCGCAACTGCGATTGCCGAGCTTGAAAGACGGTTCCCCGGCATGGCGGAAAGGCTGGTGGACGACAAAGGCGAAGTCCGGCGCTTCGTCAACGTGTACGTCAACGAGGAGGACATCCGTTTCCGGGACAACAACAACACACCCGTCCAAGATGGCGATGAGGTGAGCATCATTCCCGCCATCGCCGGAGGATAGGCCGCCCCGCAGATCCATCCCCCGCCTCGCCGCCGCCATGACCACCCGCAAGCCCAAGCCGCAGTCCCGCAAGGGCGCCAAGACTCCCAAGGTGGACTCCTCCGAGTCCCGTCGCCGGTTTTGGATCACGTTTCCGCCGGCACGGATCCAGTCCCCCGTCATCTGGGAACTGGGCCACCGCTTCCCACTCGTCACCAACATCCGCCAAGCCAGCATCACCGAGGAGGTTGGGATCGTTTGTCTCGAGGTTTCCGGCCCAGCAGACTCGATTCACGAGGGCCTTCGATGGCTGAAGCGCATGGGAATCAGCGTCGAACCCGTCGAGTTGTCGGCCGTCGAATCTTAGCGGGCGTCCATCGCTGTGAACGGGGGGGAAATCGGGCGCCAGCACCCTGCGCCGCTTCCTTGAATGTCGGGGCACGTCGGCAGCCTCGCCGATCCTTCACAAGCGACCCTCTCCAAAGCGCGTCCCTGCCTGCAGGGCCTGCCCGAGAAACGGTTCGCCCAACTCCCCGTCCACGGCCACGCGTACCGCTCCGTCGGCACCCGGCCCCCTGATCCCTTGTGAAATACCAACGTCCCTTGGGATTCAATTGGCCGCTTGACCTGCAAGGTCCTCCTTCCCTATCACCTCCAGAAGTCACCCCTAACCTTTGAAGACTGGTTGCCATGACCAAACGAGAAATTGTCATGCGCATCGCCGAGGAAATCGGCGATGGACCCATGGCTGAAAAAGCCCAGCATCTCACCCAAGACGTCCTCCTCGCCATCGTCCAAGAGACCCTGGACATCATATTGGATGCCGTGGCCCGAGGCGAGACCGTCGAGTTGCGGAACTTCGGCGTGTTCGAGGTCAAGGTCCGCAAGGCGCGCATCGGCCGGAACCCCAACTCTCCCACCGCCGACGTTCCGATTCCTCCGCGGGCCGTCGTTAAGTTCAAGCCGGGCAAGGAAATGCGCGAGCAGGTCCTCAAGCTCACTCCCGACAAGGCACCCAAGGCCTAGCGTTCGGCCTGCCGCTGGTGGGTATCGGTTGCGTTGGGTGGGGACTGTAACTCGCCCAACCGAGGCACCGCAGGCCCGAGTCATCCTGGCCAGAAATCCCCCGGCTAATACCGGAAGACGTGGAATGCGTGGTCAAACCACAGGCCATTGAGGTCAAATTGCATCCGCGCCTGTTCCAATTCACCCCGATACCAGTGGAAGCTGTTTCGCTCCCGGAGTAATCCTTCGGCCTCCTGCACCATCTCGGGGTCCAGGGCAATGATGCCGTAACGTCCCGTCCGAAACTCCTCCCGTTGCATCACGCGCAGTAGGGCGAGCGCCTCCTCAACCGAGGCCTTCACGACCCAGATGGCGGCCTCCGGACATTTCACCGACAATTTGTCCAGTTTGGTCGCCGAACATTCACCGCACTCAATCCAAAGCTGGGGCCGCATATCGTACCCCAATTGAAGCAGGTCCGGCTCGAACGGGATCGCATCGTTCTGGGCGTCGCCCTCGATCACCAGTCGGTCACGGTGGAACAACACCCACGCAAGGAACTTGAGGAACACATGCCGCACCGATTCGGTCGGCCGCTGTCCCAGGAGAATCTTGTGGGGCAATGGACGCCGCCGATCGTCGCTCGTCATCTGGAACGTGAACTTGCCAGGCATGGTAGGGGCAAGATGACCTGCTCCCATGGCGGACGGCGAGTCTGTACCCGGTCCGCTCGCTGGATTTGCCCCGAGACGGCGGCAACCAAGTCTCCCCCCGCAGGCCAACCTCATGTACGCTCCTCCCATGACACGTGCCTGGATGGCTGCGGCGGCCGCCTTCAGCCTGGCTTGCGCGCTCGCCGCTCGCGCGGACGAGCGCATCTTCGACTTCGCAACACTGCGGGAGGGGGACCGCCCTTCCGGTTGGAGGGCCCTTCGCATTGGGCAAGGATCCGACGCGGAGTGGAAGACGGTCCTCGCCGACGTCCCCCCCAGCCTCAAGCCCCTCAGCGACCTCGCTCCCAAGGTGGCCCGACGCGCGGTCATCACGCAGGTTCGACTCGATCCCACCGACGAACGCTACCCCTTGTTCGTCTTCGACGAGGAACGGTTCGGGGACTTCGAGGCCAAGACACGCATCCAGGTTTCCGGGGCCGGGGTCGCCGAGATGGCGGGCCTCGTCTTTCGCCTCGTGGACGAAAACAACTTCTATGTTGTCCGGATCAGCACGCTCGGCCGGAACATCCGGTTCTATAAATTCGTCAACGGACAGCGCTCCGCCCCCATCGGGCCCGACATCCCCATTGCAAAGGGCGAGTGGCACGAACTGTCGGTCAAGTGCACCGGCAACCGCATCGAGGTCTTCCTCGACGGCAGGGAGGCCATCCCATCCCTCACCGACAACTCCCACGCCACCGGCAAGGTTGGCTTCTTCACCAAGTCGGACTCCACCGCCTACTTTGCCGACCTGCGACTCCAGTACCGTCCCTTGGAAAGCCTCGCGTCCGTTGTCCTGCGCAACGCGCTCCAGAGAAATCCCCGCCTCGTCGGCCTGCATATCCTCGGCCGCAAGCCCGGGTCGCGGGAGTTGGTTGTGCTCGCATCTCGTTCGGAGTCCGATGTTGGGCGCGCCGCCAACGAGCCCGAGCAACGCACCTGGGAGGAAAACCGCGCCTACTTCACGAAGGGAAAGGACGTCTCCTGGGTCACCCTTCCCATCCACGACCGCAATGGCGATGTCCTGGGCATCGCCAACGTGGGGCTCAAGGCGTTCCCCGGGCAGGTCGAGTCCACAACCGTCGCACGCGCCCTGCCCGTCGTCCGCGACATGGAGCAACGCATCGGAGACGCCACCTCGCTGGTAGCCGATTGACCGGCCGGACCCGCCGTGGATAGCGTGGCATGCATGTCCCCGGGGGAAGGCCAATCGCACGCTCGAAGCCACGCCTTCACGTTTCTTCATCCTCGGGTCCGCGAGGGGCTCGTCGTTACCAGCCGACGTTCCATGCTCAAGGCGGGGCTTGCAGGCCTCGCCGGCATGACGTTGCCGCGCCTGCTTCAACTCCGGGCCGATGCCACCGTGGCGGCTCGTCCGCCTCGTGGAAAATCGGTGATCCTCCTCTGGATGGCGGGAGGGCCCTCCCACATTGACACCTGGGACGTGAAGCCGGACATGCCCTCGGAGATTCGCGGGCCCTTCCGGGACATCCCCACCGCCATCCCCGGCGTCCATATTTGCGAGCACCTGCCCAAGCAGGCCGCCATGCTCGACCGCTTCACGCTGATCCGATCGGTAGATTGCCGGGATAGCAACCACGAGCCCGACCACGTGATGCAGACCGGGTTCCGGGCCGCAACCCCGCGCGTGAATCCTCAGGGCCACCTGTACCCCGGCATCGGATCCATTGTGGCGCGCTTCAGGGGAGCCCATCGCCCGGGCATGCCGCCCTCCGTTGTCCTCAACCTGAAGTCCAAGTCCCACGTGCCGTGGGCGGGGTGGCTGGGAGGACAACATGACCCGTTCCGGGGCGACCAAGTGGGCGACCTGTTCGCATTGCCAGCGGGACTCACCATGGACCGGCTCCGGGACCGGCGGGATCTCACCAGCCAGCTCGATGCCTTGCGGTCGGCCATGGACGCCAGCGGGCACATGGAGTCGATGGACCACTTCAGCCAGCAAGCCTTTGACCTCGTGGCCGGAGCCAAGGCGCACGAGGCCTTTGACCTGTCCAGGGAGCCCCGGCGAGTCGTGGAACGGTATGGAAGCCATGACTGGTGCCGCCAAGCCCTCCTCGCCCGCCGATTGGTCGAGCGGGGCGTGAGCTTTGTCACCATCGACCTAAGCAACCACGGCTCCTCCGGAACGTGGGACAACCACGGCGACAACATCCCCCCCTACGGCGGCATTTGGAACGGCTTGCGCCCGTTGCTTCCGGTGTTCGACCACCTCATCACCACGCTCGTCTCCGACCTCGCCGACCGTGGACTGCTGGATGACACCCTCGTCGTGGCCATGGGAGAATTCGGACGGACGCCGAGGTTGGGGACGCAGGGAAGCACCGACGGCCGAGACCACTGGCCCGTCGTGATGTCCCTCTGCATGGCGGGCGGGGGTCTCCGCCATGGGCAGGTGATTGGCGCCAGCACCCGCGATGGTGGCGACATTGCCGAGCGACCGGTCACGCCCGGAGACCTCGCCGCCACCATCTATCATCACATGGGCGTCCCGCTCGACGGCACCTTCAATGACCACCAAGGTCGGCCCCTCTTCATCGTTGAGAACGGCACGCCCATCCGGGAGTTGCTGTGATCCGGGCGGGGAGGCCATTGGGAAGGACATTGCTGCAACGATGCGATGCTGGTAGCAACTCCCGAACGGGCCTCGAAGCCGATGAAGGCTGGCCAAGAGTCGGTCATCCGTCGCCACGCGCCTTGGGCAATTCATGATCCACGGGTTCTACAAGCTCATCTTCAAGCGCTGGCGCGTCCGGCGGTTCCAATGGTTCATCGCCGCGATCCAGCCCGGACCAGCGTGCTCCCTCCTCGACGTGGGGGGCTACTGGTGGAACTGGCAGGGGCGCGCCTCGGCCTTCGGCAGCATCCTGTGTGTCAACCCCGTCGAGGCGGGTGACGGAGCCGCCTCGGGCGAGCCCAACGTCCGGCAATGCAAGGGCGACGGATGCGCCTTGGCGTTCCCCGACGCGTCCTTTGACGTTGCCTTCTCCAATTCGGTCATCGAGCACGTGGGCAACCTCGAGAAGCAAGCGGCCTTCGCCCGAGAGGTGCGGCGGGTGGGACGAAAGGTGTGGCTCCAAACACCCGCACGGGAATGCCCCTTCGAGCCCCACCTCCTTGCTTTTGGCCTGCACTGGATACCCGGCCGACTCGGCTATTTCGCCCGGAAGTACCTTTCCCCCGCCGCGTGGATCCATGGGCCCGGGTCCGAAACCATGCAGGACATCCTCAATCACACCCGCCTGTTGTCGCGTCGCGAGTTCGAGGGCTTGTTCCCCGACTGCCGCATCATCACCGAGCGACTTTTTTGGATTTTGCCAAAGTCGTACGTCGCCGTCCGGTCCAACGACGATTCCGTCGGCAGCGACGAGGCACCATGAGCAGGCCGACGCCATGCACACGCATCGTGGTGTGCCGCCTCATCCTTGCGGGCGCATGTCTCCTCGCCGCCCGACTTATGGGCGCCGGTTGGCCTGCGGCGATTTCCACGTTCGGCCAACACTTTCATCGCATGTCACCCGGCGAAGACACCTGGGCTCGGCATGAGTTGAGCCGGGATCTTGTGAACTGGACCAACGCGGGCGTTGCATTGCCCCCGCTTCCGGCAGGCAAGGTCCTTGGCGCTTGCGGTGCCGAGGTCGCCCACCCTGCGGCCGGAGCGACCCACGCGGCCTCCCCATGGCATGCCCTTGTGGTGCTCGTCGATCCCGGGATACCTTCCCTCCACTTGCTGGGCTCCGCTGACGGACGCCACTACGCCCTCCACCCGCGCCCGGCGTCCCTGCGCATCCCGGGTGCAACGACGGGGAACCTGAGCTTGCTCTGGCACTCCCCTTCCCGGAGATGGGTGCTGGGAACCCCGATCCTCGACGAAGACGGACCCGCGATCTCGTTCCATGGATCCTCCAACCTGCTCGATTGGGTTCCACTGGGACGGGTGAAAGGGGATCACTCTCTTGGGGGGCTATGCGAGATTCCGGAGCGCCGCGACAAGGGGATCGCGCCTTGGGTGCTCGTGGATTCCCGGGGGGAGGCGCGGATCGCGACCCTCATCGATGGCCAAGTCCTCCCCGAACGGCTTCGGATAGGCACCGTGCACGGGCTCGGCTCATGGGCATTCCTTCCAACGCCGGGCGTCCTTCCGCCCCACGGCCGAAGGCTGGTCGTGGGCCTCCCCATCAACGGTGGAACGTGGGATGGCGGAACGCCTTGGGAAGTTGCCTGCGAGGATTTCGGGAACGGTCGCCACCTGGTCTGGCGGCCTGCGGCGGAATTCGAAGGCCTCCGCACTCGATCACGACTCTTAAGCGTGCCTCGCCTGAGCAAGGCCGGGACCAACCAACTCCTGGCTTCGCTTCCACCTTCCTGCGAACTTCGCATGGAGTTCACGGCGTCACCCCACCACCGGGTCGTCCTCCGCTTGTCGAGCGAAGTTCTTCGATTTGACGGTAGCCGCCGCGAGTTGTCGCTGGGAGACGTCAAGGCGACCCTTCCACCTGTCGGCGACACAGAATCCTGGATCATCGTCCGCACGCCCTCCCAACTGGAGATCGTTGCCTCCGAAGGCCGGGTTCGCCTCGCCACCGCCATTCGGTCCGCGGAGCCCTCAGGGCCCGTCGTCCTGGAGCGATCCGGCGGCGGGTGGCTCCAGATCCGCCACCTCGTGATCCACGAATGGCACACAACGCCAGCCGCCGCCTTTCCCCGACGCGATCCGAAGCAATAGGGCCGGCCCTAGATCGCCCATCCCACGGGCCAAACGCCGGCCTCGGCCATGAATCCGTCGGGAAAGAAAGACGCAAGCAAGGAACAGCGCCACGCATGGGGCATGCTGAGTTATTGTCGACGTCCTGCAGGCCAAGCTGGGCAGCGCCACGGGGAACATGACCACGCGCCTCGGCAAGCATCGCCTCCGGATACCGTCGCGCCGGCACAACGAACCAGCGCCACAATGCCGTCCGGCTCCCTCCGGAAGGAGTCCATACGGAGGCAATGCCGGAAACCCCGCCGGAGCTCGACTAATTGATCGGCCCGCGCGGACGACGCACGGCCACGTCCTGGGGCGAGCGATTCTTCGCGATCATGTTCGCAGGGAGAATGCCCCGCCATGAAACGGCGGGGTAAACCAAGGCCCCCCTCCCAATGATCGAACCCGGATTGAGAACGGCATTGCAACCGACCTCCGCACCGTCGCCGATCAACGCCCCAAACTTTCGCAACCCCGTGTCGATGCAGCGTCCGTCCATCTCCACCCAGACGTTGTCGCGCGACAGCTTGAGGTTCGAGATCGCCGCGCCCGCGCCAAGGTGGGCCTTGTAGCCCAGCACGGAGTCGCCCACGTAGTTGAAGTGGGGCACCTCGGCACCGTTGAACATCAAAGCGTTCTTGATCTCGCACGCGTTCCCCACGGTGCAACCGTCCCCCACCAGGACGTTCTCCCGAATGTAGGCGTTGTGCCGGATCCGGCAGTTCCGCCCGATGATGGCCGGCCCAACAATCATCGCCCCGTGTTCCACCACAGTTCCTTCACCAATGAACACGTCGCTTCCAACGTATGCGGACCCCACCACCCGATGGTGCTGCGCCGGGCGTAGTCGCGCCGCGACATACGTCGCCAGTCGCGCCAGCACCTCCCATGGAAACTCCACTCCCACAAAAACGTCCCGGTGGTCCGTCTGCTCCAAGTCAAAAAGGTCCGCCGTCGAGTACAGCATGGGCCAAGGCTATGAAGACAGGTCCCACCGGCAACCATGAACCCTTCGCAACCTGCGGGCGCGTGCCGCATCCACCCTCAGCCCGGGCGCGCAACCCAAGCCCTCACACCACCCGATCCATCTGCTCCGGCCCAAAATGGCCCTTGCGACCCAAAGCGTGCCGCAGCATAAATCGCGCGTCTTTTAACACTATCGCCTATGGCTGACATCGCGAACCGCTACCCCGAAAACGTCCCCGGCAAGTTCTTCGTCGACAACCAGTGCATCGACTGTGACCTCTGCCGTGAGACTGCTCCCAAGAACTTCACGCGCTGGGAAGAGGGCGGCTACTCCTACGTGCACAAGCAGCCCGAGACGAAAGAGGAAGTGGACCTCTGCATGGAGGCCTTGGCGGGCTGCCCTGTCGAGGCCATCGGTAGCAGCGGGACCGAGTAGAATCGTTTCCCTCACCCGCAACGGCCTGCTGGCTGCTCCTCGCGCCAGCTCGCTTCTGCGAAGAATTGAATCGGGCACCCGCCATCTCGGCACGGTGCCCCTTTTCTTTGAGGACACGATGCTTCGGAGGGCATTGTGGACAGCCTCGATCATGAGGGAGGAGGGCGACGTGAGACCCGCGCCTCGCCCGCGCCTCGGCTTGCGGAAGCATCCGCTTCGCAATCACCTCCCCCCCAACTGAATCGGCCCGGCAAAGAAAGTCGCTCGTGGGTCGGGGGGGCTACCAACCCATCGATGCCCAACACTTGAAAAACCGCGCGAGGGTAGGACTGAGTCTCAAGAGAGGGCACTTGGCGGCGTTGCTCATCACGGAAACCACG
>JBJSZF010000056.1:0-2498 GCA_046090125.1 Verrucomicrobiota bacterium | reverse complement strand
GGGGGACGGCCGAGGAAGAGGCCCGGTATTATCCCATCGTGAACATCCCCATCCCGTCGGGCGTGCCCCTGCGGCCCGGCGGATTGGAGGTGCTGCCGGACGGACGGCTGGCGGTGGAGACGCGGCGCGGGGACATCTACCTGGTCCGGGGCGCGTTCGAGACGCCGCCGAGGCCCGAGTACCAGCTTTTCGCGACGGGGCAGGACGAGGTGTTTTCGCTGTCATGGCGGGAGGGCGCGTTGACGGCGACGACGTGGGGGGAAGTGACGCGCATCACGGACGCGGACGGAGACGGGGTGGCGGACCGATTCGATGCGTTGACGAGCGCCTGGGGCTACGCGGAGGGCCATGAGTTTGCCTTTGGCTCGAAGCATGACGCCGAGGGGAACATCTGGGTCGCGCTCGGGCTGAGCGGGTCGTACGAGTCGCACAACCTGTTCCGCGGCTGGGCGGTGAAGGTCACGCCGCAAGGCAAGATGATCCCGGTGTGCAGCGGCCTGCGAAGCCCCGGCGGCGTGGGGACGAACGCGGCCGGGGCGATGTTCGTCACCGAGAGCCAGGGGCCATGGAACGGGTGTTGCTCGTTGAAGCCGTTGAAGGAGGGCGCGTTCCTCGGCCATCCCGCGAGCTACAACTGGTACCCGTTTGCACCGGGCGTGCCGGCTCCCGCCGTCGAGCCACGCAGCGACTCGCGCATGGCCGTCGAGCGCCAACGCGTGAAGGAGCTGGTCCCGCCCGCCGTGCGGTTCCCGTACATCAAGATGGGCCGCTCGATCTCCGGGTTCCGCACCGACACGACCGGCGGAAAGTTCGGGCCGTTCCCGAACCAGCTTTTCCTCGGGGACTACGCGCTGAGCATCATCGTGCGCGCGACGACGGAGCAGGTGAACGGGGTATGGCAGGGCGCGTGTTATCCGTTCCGGGAGGGCCTGGCGACGGGGATCATGAACGTGGAGTTCACGCCCAGGGGCCAGCTCGTGGCGGGGGGCTTCACCACGACGAGCCAATGGCCCGTGCGCGGGCCCGAGCCGTTCGCGCTGCAACGCATCGACTGGTCCGGCGTGGTGCCCTTTGAGGTCCAGGAGGTCCGCATTCGCCGTGACGGCTTCCTGCTCACGTTCACCCTGCCGGTGGATGCGGCGACCGCGTCCCGGCCGGACTCCTATGCCATCACGACCTACACCCACGTGTACCATGCAGGCTATGGCAGCCCGGAGGTGGACCATTCGACGCCCCGCGTGCTGCGCGCGGAGCCTTCGGCGGACGGGCTTTCGGTTCGGCTCCATCTCGACCGCGTGACGAAGGACCACATCCACGACTTCGACCTCGGCAAGGTGCGCTCGCGCGACGGGAAACCCCTGCTTCATGCCAAGGCCTACTACACGGTGAACGAGGTGCCGGCGGAGTGAGGGGAAACGCCGCGCGGGGAGCCCGGCCGGCCATTGGGAAGCCCTCGGCGAGGCTTAGCCGGGCCGATTTAGTTGGGAGGGAAGTGATTGCGAAGCAGATGCTTCCGCAAGCCGAGGAGTGAGCGAGGCGCGGGCCGGTGCGAGGCCCGTAACGAGCGAGCGACGAAGGAGTTGCGGAAGCAGATCGAGCAAGCACGACCGATCCAACTGAATCGGTTCGGCTCAGGCCAGGATCGGTCGGATGGGCTGGCCGTGGTCGATTTCGAGACGCTTGCGGCCCGGGATCTCCAGCTGACGCGAGTCGAGCCCGAGCTGGTGCAGGATGGTGGCGTGGATGTCGGTGACGTAATGGCGGTCCTCGGCCGCGTGGAATCCGATCTCGTCGGTGGCCCCGTGCACGACGCCGCCCCGGATGCCGCCGCCCGCCATCCACACGGAGAATCCAAAGATGTGGTGGTCGCGCCCGTCGCTGCCCTGCGAGCCCGGCGTGCGCCCGAACTCCGTGGCGAAGACGACGAGGGTTTCGTCCAGGAGGCCGCGACGTTCGAGATCGACGAGGAGCGCTCCGATGGGCTG
This sequence comes from Verrucomicrobiota bacterium, assembly GCA_046090125.1. GTDB lineage: Bacteria > Verrucomicrobiota > Verrucomicrobiia > Limisphaerales > UBA9464 > UBA6176. The sequence continues at coordinate 513 of JBJSZF010000056.1, read as the reverse complement.
GTCCACGGCCCGCGCGAGGGATTCGTGGTTGGACTTGAGTCCGGAGTGGGCGTCCCACGCCCCTGCCCCGCCGCCGCCATGCTGGATTTGGATGAAGCGCACGCCACGCTCCACGAAACGGCGCGCCGCCAGCAGTTGGCGCCCCATCTCGCGGCAATGCGGCACGTCCACGCCGTACAACGCCTTCGTCTCGGCCGACTCCCGCGAGAAGTCCACGACGTCGGGCACCGACATCTGCATCCGATAGGCGAGGTCGTAGGATGCCAACCGCGCCGCAATGGCCGGGTCCTCGGGATATTCCACGCCGCGAAGGCCGTTCAAGGTGCGCGCCAGGTCGAGCCCCGCCCGGCGTTCCTCGGCGGACCAGGAGCCTTCGTGCCGCCCAAAGTCGAGCGGGTTGGCCGGGTCGATGCGCAACGGCACGGCGTCGTGCGACGGCCCGAGATAGTGGCCGTCGCGCTTGTTCCAGTACTCGCGGGTGCCAATGGAGATGAACTGCGGCAGGTTCTCGTT
>JBJSZF010000055.1:0-1575 GCA_046090125.1 Verrucomicrobiota bacterium | reverse complement strand
GCCCGCCCCGCCGCCGGCGAGTCACGCCCGCTCCACCCGCTCTGGCTGCGCCGCATGACCACCAAGTTCAACGGCGTCTCCTACCTCGTCCAACGCGCTGCCGAGGCCCTCTACTCCCCCGAGGGCAAGGCCCAGGTCCGCGCCCTCGTCGAGCACTACATGGGCAACGCCCGCGTCCTCGTCCAGGGAGCCCAGGCCGCCGGACTCAAGGTCCTCGGCGGCGTCAACGCCCCCTACATCTGGGTCGGCGCCCCCGCCGGCGTCACCAGTTGGCAGGCCTTCGACAAGATCCTCGGCGAGGCCAACGTCGTCATCACCCCGGGCTCCGGCTTCGGACGCAATGGCGAGGGCTGGTTCCGCGTCAGCGCCTTCAACAGCCGCAGCAACGCCGAGGAGGTCGCGCGCCGCCTTCAGCAACTGCGCTGGCACTAATCCCGCCGCCCACACGGCGGCCCATGCCCCGCATGTCCGCCCTCCCCTCCCACCACGACACGGCCCGTTCTTGGCCCGTCGAGGCCTACGACCTCGCCGCCACCCTCGACGGCGGCCAGGCCTTCGGTTGGGAACCCCTCCTCGACGGATGGGCAGGCGTCGTGGGTCGCCACGCGATCTGGCTCCGGCGTGACGGCCCACGCATCGAGGCCCGCGCCGCCGCGCCCGTCGCCGACTGGTCCCCCATCGAGCGTTACCTCGGCGTCCACGAGGACCTCGCGGCCATGCTCGCCACCTTCCCCGACGACCCGCCCCTGCGCGACGCCGTCACCGCCTGCCCGGGCCTTCGCATCCTGCGCCAAGACCCCTGGGAAGCCCTCGCCTGCTTCCTCTGCTCCGCCACCAAGCAGGTCGTCCAAATCCAGGAAATCGTCCGGCTCCTCCGCCAACGCCACGGCGAACCCCTCCCTGGCCTCGAAGGCTCGACGGCCTGGGCCTTTCCCTCCCCCGAACGCCTCGCCGCCCTCCAAGAATCCGACCTGCGCGCCTGCAAGCTCGGCTTCCGTTCCCCCAACCTCCTCGCCGCCGCCCGCGCCGTCGCGGAGGGCCGGCTGGACCTCGACTCCCTCCGCCGCCTCCCCCTGCCCGAGGCACGCGCCGCCCTCATGTCCCTGCGCGGCGTCGGGCGCAAGGTCGCGGACTGCGCCCTGTTGTTCGGATTCGGCTTCGACGCCGCCTTCCCCGTCGATGTCTGGGTGCGCACCGCCCTGGCCCGACTCTATTTCCCCAAGGCCCGTCGCCTCACGGCACGCCGGATCGAGCACTTCAGCGAAACCCACTTCGGCCCCTTCGGCGGACTCGCCCAGCAATACCTCTTCCATCACGCCCGAACCCAGCTTGGGCGTCGCTGGGCCCGGGAAGGCCGACGGCCCAAGGGATAGGCGGGAAGCGGGAAGCGGGAGGCGGGAAGCGGGAAGCGGGAGGCGGGAGGCGGGGGGCGGATGGTGGGTCGGGTGGGTCTCGAACCCACGACCAACGGCTTAAAAGGCCGCTGCTCTACCACTGAGCTACCGACCCGGGAAGCCCTGCGATGCAGGGATTCACGAGGCCACCGCCAACGACGCGTGAAGCTGCTGCAATTCG
>JBJSZF010000054.1:0-4689 GCA_046090125.1 Verrucomicrobiota bacterium | reverse complement strand
CGCCGCGCAGGAACTACGCCTCTGGCAGGCCGCTCGCAGCCTCGACGAGATCCTGCGGTGGCAGGCCAGCTCCATCATTCCGGCCGACGCCGGCGGCCTCATTGGCTACTGGCGCGCGAACGAGGGCGAGTGGCCGCGGCTCGAAAACCTGGGCAGCAAGGGCGACCCCTTGGATGGCATCTTTCAGGGCGTCGTGGGCCGGGTGGATGCGTTGTCCAACTTGGGGGTCGTGCGCATCCCCGAAAAGGCCGCCTCGTATGCCGTTTCATTGCCCGCGTTCAACTCGGACACGTCCGGGGCCAACGGGCTCACCTACGAGATCATCCGCCAACCGTCCGATGGCGTCCTGGGCGCCATCGGAGCCGGACAGGTTCTCTACTCGCCGAGGGCGGGCTTTGGGGGGACCGACACCCTCAGCTACCGCGTCAAGAACGGATCCGTCGCCTCGGAGACGGTCGCCGTGTCGCTGAAAATGGAGGTGATCGACGATCCTCCCCGCGTGTCGGCCATCCCCAATCAGGTCGTGTACTCGGCGGGTGGCGCGGTGGTTGTGCCCTTCACCGTGTCCGACGAGGAGACGGCGGCCGCCGACCTCGCCGTGAGCGTGGCCAGCTCGGACCCCGTGGTCCTGCCCGTGGCCTCCTTGGAACTGGGAGGCCAGGGGACGTCCCGCACCCTGTCCATTGCGCCGCAGCCCGGCGTCTTCGCCAGCTCGGTCGTGACGATCACGGTCACGGACGGCGCGAACTCCGTGCAGCAGGCCTTCACAGTCCAGCTCGCGCCGACGCTGGCCTATCGCATCATCCCGCTCTCGGGCCCGGTCGGCACGCAGGTGACCCAGCCCACGGCCATCGCGGACGACGGCCGCGTGGGCGGCTTTGGGGACACGCTTGCAGGCGGCGTTCCCAAGGCCTTTGTCAACCTGGGCTTCCTCAGCGGCTTCGTCTCGCAGTCGGGCTTGCTGGACCAGAACAACGGCCGGGTCAACGGGCTCGCCACGGCCAATGGCCTCCAGGTTTCCGTCGGGGACTACCTGATCAACGGCGAATGGCGTGCGTTCCTCCACAACGGCGGCAGCCTCCTCAACCTCGGCAAGCCCTCCGGCAGCTCCGGATCCCGCGCCACCGCCGTCAATGCCAGCCTCCAGGTCGTCGGCTACTCCACGGTCGGGTCCAACGAACGGGCGTTCCTCTCCACGGGCAACCCCGACGCCTTCACGGACGTCTCCCCGGCGGGCACCACCACGTCGCGCGCGGTGGCCATCAACGACCGGGGCGACGTCTTGATCCGCTCCGGGGCGGCGGGCGCATTCAAGTCATGGGTCCGGCTGGCCAATGGCACCGTGACGGACCTGGGTGCCCCGGCCGGCCACTCGAGCCCCAATCCCCTCTCCATCACCGCCGAGGGCGCCGTCATGGCCGAGGCCACGGGCGCCGGCAGCCGCCGTCTCGCGCAATGGCAGGGAGGCACGTGGACCCTGTTGGGCGACGCGCCCGGCCGTTGGAGCTACTTCGATGGGGGCCGCATGAACGGGTTCGGCATCGCCGTCGGCACCGCTCGCACCAACAACCCCACGGGCACCCCCATGGCGGCCGTGTACACGTCGGGCCGGTGGCATGCCCTCAACGACCTCATCCCGTCCGGCTCCGGCTGGAACCTGGAGACCGCCTCGGCCATCAACGAGGACGGGATGATCGTGGGGACCGGACGCCTTCGCGGGTCGCGCTCCGCCTTCTTGGCCGTCCCGGCCAACATCATCGGCCAGCGGGTGCCCCGTCCCGAGGGAGCCGTGGGCCGTTATCCCACCATCCAGATCCTCGAGGGCGGCGTGGACGACGACGACATGAACTCGTTCTTCTGGAGCGAGCTGGAGAAAAGCCTCTACGCCATCCGACCCGTCACCGCCCGCATCCGGTGGTTCACGACGACGGATCTCGGCGACACCAACAACGTCACCATCCCGTCCCTTGCCGCCAACATCTGGCCCCGCGAGCCCGCCATCCACGTGGCCAGCGTGCCCGTCGAGACCGAGCCCGTCACCGAGGGCGCCCTGTATCGCTTCGCGGTCCTCGCCTATTCCACGGACCGCGAGGCGGGCGTTGATCCCAGCACCAAGAAGTTCAACTCCCACGCCACCAACGGCGTCACCTATTCCGTCTTCCACTTCCTCCAGACCGACGGGCGCTCGCCGGATCCCCTGTTCCAGACGAACGCGTTCCTCGTGGTGCGAACCCTCCCTTGGCACCAGGCACCGCTCAACGCGAGGGCGACGGCCCTAGTGGGCCAGTCGCTCTCCCATGCGGGCCACCAGGATTACCCGGGCAAGAACGGCCACCTGTTCTTCACCAACAGCGTCGTTGATGTGGTCGGCGAGCAGGCCTCGTACAAGCCCTCGGACCGATCGGGGGCCCTCAATGTCGTCAATGCCCTTGCCAACGCCCGCAACGGCAACCCGTCCGTCGTCGATCCCTTGGTCGTGTGGTTCGAGATGACGCCCTACGGCATCGCCTTGCCCAACCGCCCGGTCACGTACCTCACCGCATGGCCCACCAACGCCTCCCGCGTCATCATTGCCAGCGGCCGCGGCAGCAACCACGACGAAGCCGACCCCATCACGCCCTCCCGGTATCCGGAGGCCCATCTCTATATCCAGCCGGATCGTGCCCTCCCCGGCTTCAATCCCAACGAGGAGCACGCCCTCATCGCCCCCTCCAGCCTGGGCAACGCCGCGTATGCCCTGCGCAACGACCTCAACGCCTTCCGCCGCTTTTCCGAGCCCATGGTCCTCCTCAAGTATCGCGACCCCGAGTCGGAGCAATGGCGGATCAAGCCCTACCAGGTCGTCATCGAGCAGGCCCCGTGGTTCCTCCGGTTCGCCGGGGATGCCGGCAAGGAAATCCAGCCGCCCATCCCCCTCAGCCTCTTGCCCCTCACCTCCCGCAGCCATGTCAGCCAAGGCGACTGGTTCCGGGACTACAACGCCAAGCTCTATGCCCGCGCCGCAGGCCCCGAGGGCGGACTCTCCACCTTCGTCCTCCGCTGGTTCTACCCCCTCCAGCCCAACTTCTTCTACGACCTCAACGGCGACGGCGCCGAGGACCTCCCCGTCGGCACCGCCATCCCTTGGCTCGACCGCCGCACCGAGTCGGTCAACGGCGAGCGTGGAGCGCCCGGCACCCCCATCCCCACCGTGTACCACATCCGTTGGCCCGACGTCCCCGTCCTCCAGGTCGGCCAGACGCTCACCACGCCCGTCAACGGACTGCCGGACGTCCGCAACATGGCCCATGTCCGCATGATCTTCGACTCGCTCGACCCTGCCGGGCAGAATGGCCTGACCAACCTCACCCGGCTCTTTGACCCCATCAGCGAGCGTCACGTCCGCCTGGGAAGCAGCTTCGTGCTGTCCCCGTCCATCAAGACCGCCACCGACGCCCGCGGCCGACACCTGTTCGTGGACCTGCCCTACGCCCTCCGCGTCCGCCTCAGCTTCGATCCCTTCAACAAGTGGCTCTACCTCGGGGGCTTCGAGGACCGCGCCAACATCGGCGAGCCCCTCGTCCTGCCCAACATCCTCACCCCCAGCGAGCGCGACACGATCAAGGCCCTCGCGGCCAACGCCTCCGGCACGCAACGCACGCAGTTCCTCGCGGCCGTGGACGCCCTCTACGACCTCTGTCGCAACCCCAACCGCCTCGACCTCGACGGCGATGGCATCGCGGATGCGTCGCTGCTCGTCGGCCTCACCTATGGCACCAACGTGACGTCGGTTCTGGTCCAGGGCGTCCGGCGGATCGTGACCAACGCCGTGCCCGAGGTGTTCGCCGGCGGTCCCAAGGCGCTGACGGCCGCCGATGCCACGGTGCCCCCGGCACTCGCGTCGCCCGGCAAGGCCCTGCGTTTCTCCCCCGGATCGTCCCAGCACCTGCGAATCGACCGTCCCAAGGGCGCGCCGGAGGCCAATGGACTCGCACCGGGGCTGCGCGGCTCGTTCACCATGGAGTTCTGGGTTCGCAACGCGGCCGGCTCCAGCACGGACAACACCCTGGTCCGCCTCGGCACCAACCCACTCAAGGCCCTCAAGGCCGGATACCGATCGGGCTACTTCCTCTTCGAGTTCAACACCCAGCGCGTCCGCACCGAGGATCCCGTCCTCGAATCCGACATGAACGCATGGGTCCACTATGCCCTCGTCCATGACGCCGACGCGCAATCGGCCACCATCTACCGCAACGGCGCGGCGGTCGGATATGCCGAGGGGTTCTCCATGCCCTTGGACCCGGCGGACGGCGCGCCCCTGTACTTTGGAGGCGACCCCGCGACGCCCGCGCATGTGTTCTCGGGCTTGCTGGACGAAATCCGGCTCTGGGACGGCGTGGCGCGTCGCGGTTCCCAGCTCCAGGCGGAGTCGCGCAAGAAGCTCGCCATCGGACGCGAAGGCCTGTGGGGATACTGGCGCTTCGACACGGCCTCGGCCCTCTTTGTCCCGGACGACAGCGACAGCGGCCGCGAGGGCGTGCTCCTTGCGACGCCCCTCTATGAGGTGCCCACGGACGCTCCCTACGGCATCCCGCCCCGCTACGTGACGTTGGCCGAGAACAACGACCCCAGCCTCGGGGGCCTGCCCGTGACCCTGAAGATGATCGAGATCGACGACGGGCCCTATCGCGGCGACCTCAAGGTGCTTCC
>JBJSZF010000053.1:0-3010 GCA_046090125.1 Verrucomicrobiota bacterium | reverse complement strand
TCCGATCTCGACGTTGGGCGAGCTGAAGTCGATGACGACCGTGCGGCGCGGCCGCGCGGCCTCCACGAACGGCACCGTGGCTCCCAACGCCTCGCACAGCGCCCGCTCCATCGCCCCAGACGACAACCGGAAGTTCAGGAACCCCGGCCCCGCCACCTCCACGGGCTCGCACCATTCGGAGACGTCCAGCCGCGCCACCACGTCCGCCGCCAACGCCCGCGGGTTCAGCCCGCGCGGCTTCGCCAGGCCCATGACCACGCTCGACTGGTAGTCGCCCAGCTTGGGGTCCGAGGCAGGGCGCACCTGGACGGACGAGGGGTCGGCATCGGGCAACACCGCGCGAACCGCGTCGCGCAACCGGGATTCAATTCGTGAATGCAGCATGACGTCTGGGATCTGGGCCGGGCGACCAGGGCCGCCATGGCCATCACCGGTCATTCGCCACCGTCCTATCGGACGACGGAATGCTCGCAGATGACCTTGAGGATGGCCTCGGAGTTGGCGGCTTGGTCCAGCGCGGCGAGGAACTCCCCCTTGCGCTGGACCTTGGCGATGCCCCCGAGCGTGTTGAGGTGTTTTTGGAACTGCCCCAGCGGCACCAGCAACAGCGTCACGAGGTGCACCGGCTGCCGGTCCAAGGCATCAAACTCCACCCCGGCCCGCGAACGGCCAAACGCCGCCGTCAGCTCCGGCACCAAGTCCGTGGAAGCGTGCGGGATGCCAATCCCAAACCCGATCCCCGTGCTCATCGACTGCTCCCGCTTGCGAACCGCCGCCACCACGGCGTCGCGATCCTTCGCCTGCACCTTGCCGGCGCCCACCAGCAGGTCCACCAGCTCGTTGATCGCCCCCCAGCGGTCCTTCGACGCAAGTTCCGGGACGATCTGAGCCGACGTGAGAATGTCTCCAAGGTTCATGCGCTTCCGAAGAGGGCACGCATCATCCATGCATTGTGGCCGTGGATTCAACCCGGAATCTTGCCCGCACCCATCCCTGGGGTGCATCCCGACGTTGCCGATGTTCCCAAGAACCTCGTCGCTGGCCCAACGCTGGGAGCGCGGCCGTCCCCGGCCGCCTCTCCGTCAGCCCGTCTTGCGGGACCGGTCCGCGCCCGCGTCCGGTCAACGCCGCACGCGGCACGCACTCAACAGCGTGTTCTGCACCTGGATCTCCACGTCCCCGGACACCGTCGGGGTCGCCTCGCCCCGGATGCAGGCCGCCCACTCAGCCAAGTCGCCCTCGTAACGCTCGTAGGGCGGCAGCGGCACCACGCTCCTTCCCGCAGGCCAAGGCCCCACCGCACGGGACAATTCCAACGTCAGCGTCGGTGGCTCGACCGGGCGCAGCGTCGCCGATCCAAGGCTCCCCTCCACATGGAACTCCCGGTGCTGTCCCGACATGGGATCGAGGTTCGAGTTGCACACCAAGGCCATGCACCTCGGGTATTCCAGGACCGCGAGGTTGTTGTCCTCCAGGCGGTCGTTGTGCCCGCCGTCGCGACGCAGGAACGACGTCACGCGCCGGGGCTTGCCCAGCAACCGCACGACCGCGTCGATGCAATGCGATCCCAACTCGAACAGGCCGCCGCCCGGGAACCGCCCCCATTCCGGCCGTCGATCCGCCTCCAGGGCATTGCCAATCGTCGCGCGAACCAAGTGCACGTGCCCCAGCCAACCTTGCGCCACGGCGTCGAAGATGAACCTCAAACCCGGGTGGTGCCGCCACATGTAGCCCGTCTGGAAAACCACCCCGTTTCGGCGCGCCAGCCCCACCATCCGCTCCACATCCCCCCACCGGTGCGACGGCGGCTTCTCGACATGCGCGTGCTTGCCCGCCCCCAATGCCATCAACGCGTGCCGCGCGTGGTCCGCGACGTCCGACTCCACCACCAGGGCGTCGCTCCGCTCCACGAGCGTCCGCGCATCCAGGAACCGCACGCCGGGCCTTGCGAAGGCCTCCCGGACGCGGGCGTCCTCCTCGCTGATGCCCACGCATTCAAACCCGCCCGACCGTTCGAGAATCCTCCACTTTGCGAGCGCATGGGAATGCGCCGCCCCCAGCAGCCCGACGCGAATGGGACGGCCCAACACGGGGCGGAACGACGGTTCGATGCCCGACGGACCCTTGGCCCAGGCGGGCACGGAGCACGCTGCGGCGGCTGCACCGGCCGCGGCGGCACGCAGGAAATGACGGCGTGTCATGGCCGAATCGTGGGCACGCCCCGAACATGCTGCGAGCCTTGTTGCTCCGGCGGCCACTGCTTGGGGCCGTCTGCCGAGGCCGAGGCAAGTCCCTCGGATCCGCGTCGCCGTGCACGGCTGCAATTGCGCTCGCATTGGGTCGTGCCCCGCGCTTCCATGTCTCGGATCCCGCCACGCCGTGCGTCGTGGGATGTTTTATCATGAACTATTCCCATGCCCGTGCCGTGGCTGCTGCCATGGCTCTCACCACGGGGATTTGGGGCGTCCAGGCTGGCACCACCACGTTGCCCGCCTCCCTGGCCCTGAACCCATCCACCTCCACCGACCGCGGCTTTACCGTCCGTGTCGCCCAAGCCCCGCCCGACACGCAAATCGGCAACTCCTTCTTGCGCGCCATTCGCCAGCTCAACGGGACCCTGGTCGATGCGGCCGGCAACCCCGTTTCCAATGACGCCGTCGCCGGGCCCGAGACCGGCGGGTTCTACTTCGTCGATGCCGTCAACTTCGAGCGTGATGCCAACCCGTTCGACCTCACCGACCTCGACGGCAACTACCTCGCCTCCTTTGCGCCCACCTACTTCCCGGGCATCCCCGGCAACGGCGGCGGCACCGACCTCTTCGCGGTTGAAGTCGTCGGCTGGGTCAACCTGCCCGCCGGCGAGACCACCTTCGGCGTCACCGTTAGCACCGACCGCACGGACGTGAACGACGACGACGCCTACGTCGTCACCGTCGGCGCCAACCCGCGCGACTTCTTTGGCACCAAGATCGGCGAGTTCGAGCGCTTCGCCCCGCCGTTCAAGGCCGAC
>JBJSZF010000052.1:0-2640 GCA_046090125.1 Verrucomicrobiota bacterium | reverse complement strand
GGCAGGGGGCGCGCGCCTGGACGCCCGACGGTTCCAGTCCGGCGGCAACGCCCTCGAGTTGATCGGCGGCGACCCGCCCGCCGCCGACCCGTCGCCGTGCCTGATGACGGCAGCCGTGCTGCGCGGCAACCACGTGCGTTCGGGCACGATCCGGCTGTGGACGGGCGGCAGCTTCCCGACGCTTCGGGCGGAGGACGTCGTGATCGAGGGCAACCACGTGCAGGATTCGGCCGAGGGCTTGTTCCTCGGGGCGCGCACGGCGGGCGTGCTGGTGCGGAGCAACCGGATGGAACGTGTTCGCATCCCATTGGTGGGGCCAGGCGTGGGCGATGCGTGGATCGATGCGGGCAGCCTGGCGCGGTATCCCTTCGAGGCGTTCGAGGGCCTGGTGCGGCGGTTGTCGTTGGAGGGGGTGGTGGACGTGGCGGCGCTTCGTGCCGACGCGGGCGTGAAGTCCACGGCTGGCGGCGGAACGACGGAATGGGAGGCGTTCCGCACATTGGCCGCCCGGACCGTTGCGCGCGGCGTGCCGGCTCCGCACCACCCGGATGTCGCCCGCCTGTTGATGGGGGCATCCATCACGCCGACCGGCGGCGGATCGCTTTTTGGGGTGCTGGAGCGTGACCAAGGAGGGGAGGGCACATTGGACGTCATCCTCGCCAACGAGGGCGCGGCGCCGTGGACGGTTCGGATGGAGCCGCAGTGGCCGAAGGGCTGGGATCCAAGGCTTGGAGCCCGTCGTGGTCCCGCCACGCACGACGACGAACGTGGCGTTGCGGGCACGTGCACCCGTCGGGACATGGGGAGCCCATGCGTTCCCCGCGCGGGTTCACGTGACGATGGGCGACGCCACGCTGGCCTGGGACGTCGGGTTGACGGCGGGCTCCGGGGCCATCGGGGAATGGCGCGTGACCGGGCCGGACGTGAAGGGGCGGCATCGCAACCGGACATGGACGTTCGACGAGATCCCGTCGGCCCCGCCCGCGCCGTTCGTGGGAACGCGCCCGGCGCAGTGGGACTTCTCGGTTCCCGTCACGCTGGGGGGGCAGCCGCGCCCGTGGCTTCGGGTGGAGGGTTCCACGACGCTGGAGTTGGCCCGACGCGTCGAGGGTGCGACGGGCGTGGGGAAGGACGACCTGGTGGCGGCTTATGCCGCGTGCGTGTTGGAGTGCGACGCGGACGTGTGGGTGGAGTTCGAGGCGCGTCACGACGGCCCGAGGAACACGCATGACATCCAGTTTTACCTGGACGGGGAGGAACGCCCGGATCTTCGGCTGGGGCGGGAGTCGTGGTCGCCCAAGCGCCTGCCGTTGAAACTCGCGGCGGGTCGTCACGTGATGCTCGTGGACGCGCGGGACAAAGCCGGGCCGCCGCCGTTCTCGCTGGCCGTTCGAGAGCTGGGGAACGCGGCCGGGGGACATGTGCGGCTTCGGACGCCCTGATGGCCAGGAGCCCGGCTGGGCCAGCCGAGGGTCGATCGAAGCCAGGCAGGGGGCGTCACCGCCTTCGACGTATCCTGTGGGAGGACGCGCCGGCGCCGTTGCGCCGTTGACGAAGGCGCAGCTCGAATCCCGGCGCGCACAGCACGGCCAAGCCAACGGGGATCAGTGCGGCGAGGGTGCCCAACTCAGGGAGGCTCCACTCGTTGAAGCCCGTCCAAAGGACCACGCCACTGGCAACCAAGCCGCCGCCCGTCGTTGCCAGGGCCGCCCGGGCGTAGGTCTTAAAGTGAAACGCCGCCTCGATGCCGATGGCCGGGAGGGACATCGCCATGGCCAACCCCCAGCCCGCCATGGCGAGGACGTCCTCGTCGTGCACGTGGGGCGGCCGCGCGAGGAACATGCCCGCCGTCCACGTCGCCCACGCTGGCCCGAACTGCCACCACAAGCACTGGATTCGGCCCCAGAGGAAATCCCTCGGGCGCAGCGGGGTTACCACGAGCATTTCCCACGCGCCCTCCTCGCGTTCCTCCCGAAAGCTTCCTGCCGCCGCCAAGGCCGTGAACAGGGCGAGGGTGGCGGCCATGCCGGCCTCGGCCGCGAGCCATTCGTTGCGAAACAGCGGCCTGGCCTCCACGAGCCATTGGGCCGCCGCCACGCCCATCACGGCCGTCCACCGAAACCTGCGAACCACGCCCCGGTATCGCATCAGCCAGTGGAGCGGGTTGCCGCGCAGCCATCGGCGTCGCACGGCGGGGGATACCCTTCGTCCCATCCCGCCGAACCTGGAGGGAGCCCCCTCGGCCTCTGGACGCATTGCGCCGCCTTGGCGCAGCGACCGAACCAGCATCCCGCGCGCCAGGGCAGCGGCCAGGACTGCGCCCGCCAACGTCACCAGGCCGGCCGCCCCAAACATCCACGCCCACGCCTCGCGCAGGGGAACCGAAACATGGGACAACGTCCTTCCCCAGGATCCATCGGCGTCCGACATGAGCCGCGCCGCGCCGGCGACCCATGCGGTGGCGGACTCCGGTGGGGGCCACAGTTCCGGGGCCTGCGAGCCGATCCATCGTTGGAAGCACGCGAAGACGCCCAGGGCCACGGCGGCGCATCCGGCGACGAGCAAGGCGATGGCCGCAGCCATGGACGTGGACCACGTGCGCGCCCATCCCGAAGCCAGCAATCCGGCGGGCAGGGACAC
>JBJSZF010000051.1:0-4836 GCA_046090125.1 Verrucomicrobiota bacterium | reverse complement strand
AGGAGGTGTACGTCCTCCTCGACGCCTCGCGCCTGTCCCGCCGCGTCCTCGCGACGCCCGACGCGGCATCGGGAGCCCAGGCCCATGAACCACTCCTCGAGCACTTCATCCGCGCCGCCCTGCTCCTCGGGGCCGTCGCCGAGCGCCATGGCGACCTCTTCGGCCTCGCCACCTTCGACTCCCGCGTCGGCACGTTCGTCCGGGCTGACAACGGCCCTGCCCACTTCAACGCCTGCCGCGAGCGGCTCGTCGGGCTCCAGGCCCGCACCGTGACTCCGGACTTCGACGAGGTCGCCGCCTTCCTCCGCACCCGCCTGCGACGGCGCGCCCTCCTGCTGTTCCTGCCAACCTCGACGACCCCGTGGCCTCCGAGGGCTTCACGCGGGCCATCGAGGTGCTGCGCCGCCAGCACCTGTGCGTCGTCGTCCAACCGCAGCCACCCGGCGTCGAGCCCGTCTTTTCCAACGAACAGGTTTCCAACATGGACGACCTATGCCGTGCATTGGCCGGGCATCTCCAATGGCAGGGCCTCCGCGAGCTGCAGTCCGTCCTCCAATCGCGGGGCGTCGCCATGGCCCCGGCGCCGCCCGAGGCCCTCGCGGCGACGCTGGTAACTCGTTATCTGGACGTGAAACGCCGCCAGACCCTCTGAACGCGCATGATCCTCGACCTCGAACGCTTCCTCGCCCAGGAACGCCCCCATTGGGAGGCCTTGCAGGCGATGCTCCAAGGCCTGGCCAACGGCGCGCCGCTCGGGATCGACGAGGCACGGCGGCTCCACGCGCTCCATGAACGCGCCGTCGCCGACCTCGCCAAGCTCGCCACCTTCGCGGCCGAGCCCGAATCGCGACGCGCCCTCGAATCCTTGGTCGCGCGTTCCTACGCCGAGATCCATTCCGTTCAGGTGGGCCGACGCGAGCGCTTCAACCCATGGCGTTGGTTCACCCGGTCCTTTCCCCAGGCCTTCCGACGCCGTGCCGCCGCGCTGGTCGTGGCGGTCGCCACCTCCATCGTGGGCGTCATCTTCGGGGCCGCCGTCACCGTTGCCGACCCGGAGTCCCGCCACATCACGATGCCCTTTGGCCATGCCGACATGCGGCCTTCCGAGCGCGTCCGCCGCGACGAGGCATCCGGGGCCTCCGCCTCCATCCATGGCAACCACGCATCCTTTTCCGGCCAGCTCATGACCCACAACACGCGCGTCTCCATCCTGGCCACCTCCCTCGGGATGACGTGGGGCATCGGCACCCTGGTCCTCCTCTTCTACAACGGCGTGGGCCTTGGGGCGATCGGCACGGACTACCTCCTCGACGGGCAGGGACGCTTCCTCTTCGGCTGGATCCTGCCACATGGCTCGGTGGAGCTGCCCGCGATCCTGATCGCCGGCCAGGCGGGCCTCGTCCTCGCCCATGCCCTGCTGGGGCGCGGGTCCCGGCTCCCGCTTGCCCGCCGTATGCGCGACGCCGTCCCGGACGTCGTCACCCTCCTGTGCGGCGTCGCCGTCCTGCTCGTCCACGCCGGCATCGTCGAGGCCTTCTTCTCCCAGTACCACGAGCCCGTCCTGCCCTACTCCTTCAAGATCGCCTTCGGAATCCTCCAGTCCGCCGGGCTTGCCGCCTTCCTCCTTCTTTCCGGACGCCGCACGGATTTGGACCCTCCTCCATCCAAGGGCCCCACGACACCGCCATGACCCACCTCCGCATCCGGACGCCGGAGGGCGTCGAGTTCGCACTCCCCTTGGCGGGGCCCGTCATCCGCGCCGCCGCGTACCTCATCGACGTCGCCATCGCGCTCGGCATCACCACCGTCCTGGCGATCCTCCTCACGCTCGTCTCGCTGGTCTCCCGCGACGTCGGCACCGGCCTGATGCAGGTGGGCTTCTTCCTCGTCCCCATCCTGCAAGGGATCCTCCTCGAATGGCTGTGGAACGGCCAAACCGTGGGGAAGCGCGCCCTGCGCCTGCGGGTCGTCGATGCCGAGGGCCTCCGCCTCCGCCCGAGCCAGGTCATCCTAAGGAACCTGCTTCGTGCCATCGACTTCCTCCCGGCCTTCTACCTCGTCGGCGGGGCCGCCACCCTTCTCACGCGCCTGTGCCAACGCCTCGGCGACGTCGCAGCCCGCACGGTTGTCGTCCGCATCCCCGCAGCCTCCCACCCCGACCTGGAGCCCATTCTCGGCAACCGGTTCAACTCCCTCCGCGCCCATCCCCACCTCGCGGCCCGACTCCGGCAGTCGATTGATGCCCACGAGGCCGCCGTCCTCCTGGCGGCCCTGGCCCGACGCGACGCCCTGAACCCCGACGACCGCGTCCGGCTCTTCGCCGAGATCGCCTCCGGCCTGCGTTCACGCGTGCCCTTTCCCGCCGACGTGGACGAGTCCCTGGCCGACGAGGCCTTCGTCCGAAACGTGGTGGAAATCCTCTTTCGAGCATCCATCGAGCCTCCCGGCGCGCCGTGACGCCCCGCGCGAAAACCCCAGTTCCCGGCGGGTCAGTCCCCTCCGCTCCCCTCCGCCCTCGGGTGATGCCGCCGATGCACCTCGGACAACCGTCGGCCGCTCACATGGGTGTACACCTCCGTGGTCCCGATGCTCGCATGGCCCAGCAATTCCTGGATCACGCGCAGGTCCGCCCCGTGCTCCATGAGGTGCGTGGCGAACGAATGCCGCAGCATGTGGGGCGTGAACGGCCTCTCGATTCCCGCCCGCCGCGCGGCCCTTCGGATGCGCTCCCACATCGTCACGTGCCCGAACCCGCTGCCTCGCCGCGTCAGGAAGACAAGGCCCGGTGACCGCGCCGACACCAAGGAAGGCCGCCCGGCGTCGAGGTACCGGGCCACGGCCTCGCGTGCCTTGCTGCCCACGGGCACCACACGCTCCTTGCCTCCCTTGCCCACCACGGTGAGGAAGCCCGATTCCAGGTGCACGTGCTCCAACCGGAGACCCCTCAGCTCCGCCAAGCGCAAGCCGCTCGCATACGCCACCTCGAGGATCGCATGGTCGCACAGGTCCGCCGGCGTCGCCTGGACCGGCGGGGCCAGCAATCGCGTCACCTCCTCCATCGACAACGACTTGGGAAGCGACTTCCAACGCTTGGGCAACGACAGGTTCTCCGTGGGGTCAACCTTGACGAATCCCTCGTCCGTGCAGAACCGAAAGAAGGCGCGGAGCGCGGCGACCTGGGCGTAGAGGCTGGTGGAGGCCAGCCCGCCCTTGCGGGGCCGCCCGGGGCCGCCGACCTGCGGCGGCCGGGTGCGCTCGGATGCCAGGAAGTCCAACACGTGCGCAGGCGCGACATGGACGGCCGCCACGACGGCCCGCTGGGCGGACCATGCGACGAACCGGGCCAGCATCGCGGCGTAGGTGCGCTGCGTGTTGGCCGACCGCCCGAGCTCGTGCCGGACATGGACCAGGAACTCCTCGACCAACGACTCCATCCCGCGCCACTTCACCATGCTGCGAGGCGGGCGTCCAACCAGCCATGGCGGGCTTGCATGGAAGCCCCAACGTTTGTTCGAGTGCGCCGGAGACTCCAAAAATCCCCATGAACACGTCGCAATACCACGCCAAGGATGCCAGCCGATGCCTTCTCGGCAGCGTCCCAATTCATGCGTCCCTCACGTTGGCAGCCGTCGTCGCCGTTGTGGGTCAGGCCCTGGCAGACGGGCCCGCCGCACGGCCCGGCTCATGGCCGGAGGCCCAGGTGGATGCGTGGCGTGGGTTTCGGCGCATCCGCTTCGCCGTGGAGGGGCGCACGGCATGGGTCGTGGAGCCCAAGGAGCCCGCACCGGGCAGGCCATGGACCTGGTGCATGGAGTTTCCCGACGCGTTCACCGAACGCACCGGGGTGCCAGCCCTGCTGGAAAAGGGCTTCCATCATCTTCACCTGGAGGTCGGCAACACGTTTGGATCGCCCCCAGCCCTTCGTCACTTCGACGCCTTCTACACGGTCGTGACCAACGCCGGATTGGCCCTGCGCGGCAACCTTGTGGGCATCAGCCGCGGCGGCCTCTACGCCTACAACTGGGCCGCCCAAGGCCCCCACCGCGTCGCCACGATCTATGGCGACGCGCCGGTGTGCGACTTCAAGAGCTGGCCCGGCGGGCGCGGTGCCGGAAAGGGAAGCCCCGGGGACTGGCGGAAGTTGGTCACGGACTATGGCTTTCGCGACGAGGCGGAGGCGCTCCGATATGGCGGAAACCCCGTGGACCAGCTTCGGCCGCTGGCCCGTGCCGGGGTGGCTCTGGTTCACGTCGTGGGCGATGCGGACGACGTCGTGCCCGTGAAGGAGAACACGGACCTTGTGGAGCAGCGTTATCGAGGCCTTGGCGGCACCATCCAGGTGGTGCGCAAGCCTGGCGTGGGCCATCACCCCCACGGCCTCGACGATCCCTCCCCAGTCGTGGCGTTCATTCTCAGGCACGGGTCAGGCCAAGGCTCGGAGCGAAAGCCCAGGTAGCTTGCCGGGGCCAAACCGAGAGGCAGCCCTGGACGCTGAGGTGGTCCGCGTACCCTGCGCGACGCGTCAGCGAAACCGCCCGAGGACTCATGACCTCATGCAATGGCGGGAGGGGGGGTGAAAACAACGTGGTATCGGGTTGGGCTTCGTGAAGCTGGGCAAAAAAGGTTCTTCACGGCCTTTCCGAGGAAGGCCTGTCGGATCTTGAAGAAGAAATGCTCGTCGTCACGGAAGCCATAGGCCGTTCGTTGGATGACCTTGATCTTGTTGTTGATGCCCTCCAGCCGGCTCGTGTGCAGGGGCCATCGGCAGTGCGAGAGGACGCCATCCAGCTTCCCCTTCAGGTTCTGGGCGAACTTCTTCAAGGGGGGCCATGCGGC
>JBJSZF010000050.1:0-5809 GCA_046090125.1 Verrucomicrobiota bacterium | reverse complement strand
CCAACCCAACCCGGGATAGTTAGTCTTATGTATGTGCAGGTGGCTGCACAGCCACCGCCCCCAAGTCAGCCTAGCGCACCGCCTCGGAGACGGCGACGGATCCCACGAAGGGTTGCAGGTTGCGCCGCAGCTACCGTCCTCACTCCCGACCCGACGTCAACCTTGTCCCTGGCCACTCACTGACCCGCCCCAACCATCGTTCCAGCCATGCCTGGTGACCCACTGGGGAATTGATCTGAGCCGATGTGGATTGCCGCGCAAACTCTTGGAAGACGGGGCATCGATTGCGGGTGCGCCGCGGTGTTGACGTCACGCACCGGAAGAACAGCCCGCAACACAAGCCCCAGCGTGGCGCCGACGTGGGCGACACCTTCATGACCGTGATCGAGACCTGCCGGGCCAACGGGGTGAACCCCTTCGACTCCATGCTGGCCGTGGTGAACAACGCGGAGGCAGCCGGACAGGATCCCGGGAAGTGGATGCCGTGGAACGTCCCCCGGAACCCAGACCCGGCCGAACCCTCACCGGCCACGCCTGCCTGAGGCCGTCCGCCCCCCAGAAAAACCAACCCATCAGCCGGCTCCGCACGCCAGCCTAAGGGACACGTTCAATCGCGAAGCCCTGAAGTCCAATCCGGACGGCTCGAAGTTCATTATTCAGGGCTTCGACGTCATTCCAAACGCTTCGAAGATCAATCCGTTGGTCTTGAGGATTCATTCTTAAGTCACCTACTCATCGGGGAGGTTACCGCGTGAATCCGGCAGGCCCCGAACCGTGCGCACCGCGCTCCCGAAGCCCACCCGGCGGCCCAACTCCGCATAACCCGGATCTCGGCATCATCCCTTCCCTGCGGCTCTCCGAATCAGAAGTGGAACGGGTTGCTCACCACGCATTTCCGGGTGGGCGGAGCGTATTGATCGACAGCCCGCTGATCACGGCGCTTCGGGGCGGCTGGGATCTCGGGAAGTGGCTTGAGGACGTGCTCCGGAGAATCCCGACGGCGACGACGGCAAACCTGCACGAGCTGCTGCCGGGCAACGGGAAGCCCGCGACGGAGTGACATCGCCCGGGCCGGAACCGCGTTTTCTTCCCACCCATACTGCCAGCACCTTCACGGCGGGGAACCATGTCCAACACCGGACGCCCATGACCAAGCGACGATTGCGGGAAGCTCCCCCGAAATCCTCGCCATGTTGGTGGCGGCTAGGCCTCCACTGAACCCATTCCGACCGACGACGACGCCACGGTTTCGCCCCAGGGGAGTCGCCCACAATTCAAACAGAGCCAGCCCTAGCAAAAAGGGGACGCCGATGGGCGTCCCCTTTGCAAGCCAGCCAAGCAAGCGGCTAACCGGCGATGTCGGACAAGGAGACATTGCCCTCCTTGCTCGCGGCCTCGATGATGTCCATGCCGGTTTCCTCGACTGCCGATTCCCCAAGGCAACTAACGCCGATGTCACGGTGCCCTTGGAAGCCCGTCCCTGCCGGGATGATGTGTCCCATGATGACGTTTTCCTTGAAGCCGCGGAGGGCATCGCTCTTGCCCATCGTAGCGGCTTCCGTAAGAACGCGGGTGGTGTCCTGAAAGGATGCGGCACTCAGGAAGGACTCCGTTTCCAAGGATGCCTTGGTGATGCCAAGGAGCACGGGCTCGCCCTCGGCGGGCTTGCCGCCCATCTTCTCCACGCGCGCGTTCTCGTCCTCAAAGGCCACCTTGTCGATTTGCTCGCCCCAAAGGAACACGGTATCGCCAGGCTCCTTGATGCGCACCTTCTTGAGCATTTGGCGTATAATCACCTCGATGTGCTTGTCATTGATCGTCACGCCCTGGAGGCGATAAACCTCCTGGATCTCATTGACCAAGTGCTCCTGCAACTCCTGCGGGCCACAAACATCCAAGATCTCGTGAGGGACAACGGGGCCGTCCGTCAACTGCTGGCCCTTCTTAACGAAATCCCCCTTGTAAACGATGATGTGCTTGCCGATGGGGATGAGGTGCTCCTCTTCCTGGCCGGTCTGCGAGTCACGCACGAGGATGCAGCGCTTGCCCCGAACGCTCGGTCCGAAGTCCACGGCCCCATCAATCTTGGCAATTTCGGCCGCGTCCTTGGGCCGTCGCGCCTCGAACAACTCCGCAACACGGGGAAGACCACCGGTGATGTCTTTGGTCTTGGACGCCTTGCGCGGCGTCTTGGCCAACAACGCCCCAGCCCCAATATCGTCGCCCTCACTCACCACCAAGTGCGCCCCGGCTGGAATTGGATACTGGGCGATGGGCTCGCCCTTCCTGTCCTCAAGGATGATCGTCGGATGCAAGTCCTCCTTGTGCTCGATGATCACCATGTCTTCGGTGCCGGTTGCCTCGTCCACCTCTTGCTTCATCGTCACACCCTCGATGATGTCGAGAAACTTCACACGGCCTCCCTTCTCGGAGATGACGGGCACATTGTAGGCGTCCCATTCCACAAAGACGTCACCCTTGGCCACTTGGCCGCCGTCCACAACCGAGATGACGGAGCCGATGACAATCTGGTGGGTCTCAAGCTCCTTGCCGTCTGGGGAGAACAATGACAGCGTGCCGTTCTTGTTGAGGACAATGTTGTTCCCGTCCTCAAGTTGGACGACGCGGAGCTCGTTGTAACGGACGACCCCGTCGTGCTTCGCCTTGATTTGGGGCTGCTTGTAGGTCTGCGAAGCAACGCCACCCACGTGGAAGGTTCGCATCGTGAGCTGGGTGCCGGGCTCGCCGATGGATTGGGCTGCAATGATGCCAACAGCCTCGCCTGCCTTGACCAAGCGACCGGTGGCAAGGTTGCGTCCATAGCATTTCGCGCAAACGCCATGCTTGGTCTCGCAGGTGAGTGCGGAGCGGATCTTGACGCGCTCGATGCCGACACGCTCAACGGCCTTGGACTTGGACTCGTCAAATTCCTCCCCGGCCCCAATGATGCGGACCTTGAGGTCGCCTGGGTCATGGATGTCCTCGGCCGAGTAACGACCGAAGATGCGTTCGCCAATCTTAACGACCTCCTCTTCGCCTTCGTAAATGGATGCGACAGAGATGCCGTTGGATGTCCCACAATCCACCTGTCGGACAATCACATCCTGCGCCGCATCCACGAGCTTGCGGGTCATGTAGCCGGAGTCGGCCGTCTTCAGGGCCGTGTCCGCAAGACCCTTGCGGGCACCGTGGGTGGAAATGAAGTATTCCAACACCGTCAGGCCCTCGCGGAAGCTCGACAAAATGGGCTTCTCGATGATTTCGCCCGAAGGCTTGGCCATGAGGCCCCGGAGGCCAGCAAGCTGGCGCACCTGCGCCTTGTTGCCCCGTGCACCAGAATCCACCATCAAGTGAACCGGGTTGTACTCCTTCTTGCCTTGATTGTTTTGAAGGGTCTTCAGCATCACGGCGCCAATTTGGTCGGTGCAGTGTGTCCAGATGTCGATGACCTTGTTGTAGCGCTCCTGGTTGGTGATGACGCCCTTCCTGTGCTGCTTCTCCACCTCGCCAATCTGGCGCAGGGCATTCTCGATTTCCTTCTCCTTCTCGGAGGGGATGATCATGTCGTCGATGCCGATCGACACGCCAGCGCGGGTGGCCTCGGCGAAGCCAACTTCCTTCAGCTTGTCGAGGGTCAGCACCGTGCGCTCATGGCCGCACACCTTGTAGCAATTGAAGATGATCTCGCCCAGCATGGACTTGCCAACAGCCCGGTTGACGAAACCGAGCTCCGCAGGCCAGATCTCGGAAAAAAGTACCCGCCCCACCGTGGTTTCGATCAGCTTGGAAGAGGGGTCGCCATATCGGGTCTCGCGGCCAAGATCCGGGTTGGACAAGAGGATGCGGTCGTGCGTGCGCAAGGCACCGTCGTCGTGGGCAAAGATCACCTCCTGCTTCGTACCGAACAGCATCAGTCGATCCTTCTCGCGCTTGGCCTTCCGTGG
The DNA here is from genome assembly GCA_046090125.1 of Verrucomicrobiota bacterium. Taxonomy (GTDB): domain Bacteria; phylum Verrucomicrobiota; class Verrucomicrobiia; order Limisphaerales; family UBA9464; genus UBA6176. The sequence goes on along the minus strand of JBJSZF010000050.1, from coordinate 1,865 downwards.
GTCCGCAGTGAGGTAATAGCAGCCCAGGGTAATGTCCTGGGTTGGCGTCATGATCGGCTTGCCGCTCGAGGGGCTGAAGATGTTGAGCGGCGCCATCATCAAAAGGCGCGCCTCCAGCTGTGCCTCGACGGACAAAGGCACGTGAACGGCCATTTGGTCCCCGTCAAAGTCTGCATTGTACGCCGTGCAAACAAGGGGATGAATACGGATGGCTTCGCCCTCGATGAGCACGGGCTCGAAGGCCTGGATGGAGAGGCGATGCAGCGTCGGTGCACGGTTGAGCAGAACTGGATGACCCTTCGTGACCTCCTCAAGGATGTCCCACACCTCGGGCGACTGGCGCTCGATCATTTTCTTTGCGGACCGAACGGTGTGGACGTAGCCCAACTCCTTTAAGCGGCGGATGATGAAGGGCTCGAAAAGCACGAGAGCCATCTTCTTCGGCAAGCCGCACTGGTTGAGCTTTAGCTCCGGGCCAATGACGATCACCGACCGGCCCGAATAGTCGACACGCTTGCCGAGAAGGTTTTGCCGGAACCGTCCCGACTTGCCATTCAGCATGTCGGAAAGGGACTTGAGCGCACGGTTGCCCGCACCCGTCACGGCCCGACCATGTCTGCCATTGTCAAACAAGGCATCCACGGCCTCCTGCAACATGCGCTTCTCGTTGCGGATGATCACCTCGGGCGTCTTGAGCTGCAGGAGGTTCTTAAGCCGGTTGTTACGATTGATGACGCGTCGGTACAGGTCGTTGAGGTCCGACGTGGCGAAACGACCGCCCTCGAGGGGAACCAAGGGACGCAAATCGGGCGGGATCACCGGAAGAACGGTGAGGATGAGCCACTCAGGCCTCATGTTGCTCTTTGCGAAGCCTTGGAAGAGCTTGATCCGCTTTGCGAACTTCTTGCGGTTCTGCTTCGACTTGGTCTCGGTCATCGCGACCTGGAGCTCGTCGATGGTCCTCTGAAGGTTGGTTCGGGCCAGGGCATCGCGCACAGCCTCGGCACCCATCTTCGCAACGAACGCATCCGTGCCGTAGGTTTGGCGAGCTTCGCGGTACTCGTGCTCGGAAAGCAACTGGTTGGCCTGCAATGGGGTGTTGCCAGGGTCAATGACCAGGTAGTCCTCGTAATAGATGACCCGTTCAAGGTTGCGGGCGGTCATGTCCAGCATCAGGCCGATGCGCGACGGCATGCACTTGAAGAACCAAATGTGGGAAACCGGGACGGCCAACTCGATGTGCCCCATGCGCTCGCGTCGGACCCGCGCGAGCGTGACCTCGACGCCACAGCGGTCACATACCACGCCCTTGTGCTTGATGCGCTTGTACTTCCCGCACGAGCACTCCCAGTCCTTGACCGGGCCAAAGATGCGCTCGCAGAACAAACCGCCCTTCTCGGGCTTGAACGTCCTGTAGTTGATCGTCTCGGGATTCTTGACCTCGCCCTTGGACCACGACCGGATGGTCTCGGGGGAGGCGACTTGGATGGCGACATGATCGACAAGATTGACCTTGTCGAGGCCCAGCAACTCGCGGGCAGCGTCCTTGGAAGGCAGCATGTTGTGGTTCTTTCTTCAGGACCGAGCGTTAATTCACGAAATCAGAGGGATGCCAGCAGCGAAGCCGCGCTAGGCGCGGCGTCCGATGGATTGGAGTAACCGACCTTCACGTCGAGGCCGAGGGATTGCATCTCCTTGACCAATACGTTGAACGACTCCGGAATGCCCGCCTCTAGGGAATTGTCCCCCTTGACGATGCTTTCATAGATACGGGTTCGGCCCTGTACGTCGTCGGACTTGACGGTGAGCAACTCCTGCAGCGTGTAGGCAGCGCCGTAGGCTTCCATGGCCCAAACCTCCATCTC
>JBJSZF010000049.1:0-3357 GCA_046090125.1 Verrucomicrobiota bacterium | reverse complement strand
CCCCGCCCCTCGCTCCCCGCCCCTCGCTCCCCGCCCCTCGCTCCCCGCCCCTCGCTCCCCGTTCCCCGCGTCTTCGAGGCTTGCGCCCGGCACGCGGTTCGGGTTCCTAGGGCGGCGTGTCCGAGACTCCCCCGAAGATGGCGCCCACGCGCCTGGGCCAATGGCTGGCCCGTGCGCCGTCGCCCGTGTTCGTTGGCTTCGCCGTGCTGACGGCCTTTGCCACGTACTTCGCCATGTACGCCTTCCGGAAGCCGTTCGCGGCCGCGCGCTTCGACGGGGCGATGCTCGTGGACGTGCAGTGGATGCTGTGGGGCAAGGCCATGGCGCTGAAGCTGGAGCTGAAGACGGCGCTCGTGATCAGCCAGGTGCTCGGCTACTGCACGTCCAAGTACCTTGGGATCAAGGTCTGCTCCGAGCTCACCCCCGCGCGTCGCGCCGTCGCGCTCCTCGTCCTCGTCGGGATCGCCCAGGCCGCCCTCGTGCTCTACGCCGTCCTCCCCGGCGGATGGAAGGCCCCCGCCATCTTCCTCAACGGCCTTCCCCTGGGCATGGTCTGGGGTCTCGTCGTCGGGTATCTCGAAGGGCGGCGGACCTCGGAGATCCTCCTGGCCGGCCTCAGCCTCTCCTTCATCGTCGCCAGCGGCATCACCAAGGACTTCGGGCGCGCCCTCATGGCCGGCACCGTCGCCGACCTCTGGTCCGCCGTCCCCGCCCTGGGCCCCGCGATTGCCCAAGCCATGGGCAAGGTGGGCGAGTCGTGGATGCCCGCCGTGGCCGGGTTCCATTTCCTGCCCGTGTTCGCCCTGTCCGTGTGGCTCCTCAAGCAGTTACCACCGCCCTCCGCCGCCGACCGCGTCGAGCGCGTCCAACGCGAGCCCATGGGCCGCGCGCAGCGCGCCGCGTTCCTGCGCGAGTTCGGCCTCGGCCTCGGGCTCCTGTGCCTCGCCTACTTCTTCCTGACCGCGTACCGCGACTACCGCGACAACTACCAGGTCGAGCTCTTCGACGGCCTCGGATACGCCTACGCCAGCAACAAGACGATCATCAGCCGCGCCGAGACGCTCGTCATGCTCGGTGTCATGGCCATCCTCGCGCTGCTCAACCTCGTGAAGGAGAACCGCCGCGGGCTCATGGCCGCCTTCGGCGTCATGACGTCCGGCCTGCTCCTCCTCGGCGGTGCCACCCTCCTCCACGGCGCCGGCCTTATCAGCGGCTTTTGGTGGATGACCCTCACCGGCCTCGGCTCCTACCTCGCCTACGTCCCCTACGGCTCGGTCCTCTTCGACCGCCTCATGGCCTCCACCTCCGTCGCCGGCACCGCCGTGTTCGCCATCTACCTCGCCGACTCCATCGGCTACACCGGGTCCGTCGGCGTGCAGCTCTACAAGGACCTCATGGCCCACGGCCAATCCCGGCTCGGGTTCTTCGTGGGGTTCACCTGGTTCATGTGCGTCGTGGGCGCCGTCTGCCTTGTTGCGAGCGCCCTGTACTTCTGGCGGAAGACGTCCCCGGCAAACCGAGGCGGAGGCGCAGGCCCCGTGGCGCAGGCGTCCTGATGGCGGGGCCGTCCCTCGCCCTCATGTCCGTGCCGTCGCCTCCGGAATCGGCGAGACGCGCGCGCCAACTTTCGCTTCAATTCGACCCGGTGAGCGCACGGTTCAACAACAGGGCCTTCGCAGGGCATGCCCTTTGGCCCAGCGTCCCGTCATGGGACGCACGCCGCCTCCGGTTCGTCCTCCACGCCCTGGCTCTCCTCTTGGTGCTCGTGCCGGGCGCGGTTCACGTCGCCGCCGGCCCCTCGAATGTCGTCGCTCGCGCCGTCACGCCCGTTTCCCCGGGGCAGGTGGGCTTCAAGGGCATGTCCCCGTCGGAGACAGGCCTGGCCTTCACCAACACGATGGGCGGAGACCTCTACCTCACCAACGCCGTCGCCCACAACGGCGCGGGCGTCGCCGTCGGCGACGTCGATGGCGACGGCTGGGCGGACGTCTATCTCTGCAACCTCGAGGGCCCCAACCAACTGTTCCGCAACAGGGGCGCGTGGCGCTTCGAGGCCATCGACCAACCCGCCATCGCCTGCGCCGACCAACGCTCCACCGCCGCCGCCCTCGTGGACGTCGATGGCGACCGCGACCTCGACCTGCTCGTCAATGGCATCGGCGTCGGCACCCGGCTCTTCCTCAACGACGGCGCCGGGCGCTTCTCCGAGTCGCTGGATTCCGGCTTGTCCCGCACCGCCTCCGCCACCTCCATGGCGCTCGCGGACATCGACGGCGACGGCGACCTCGACCTCTACTGCACCCACTTCATCGACGTCATGCGCCTCGCGGACCCGTCCACGCGGTTCGCGCTCACGCGGAAGGGCGATGGATGGGAGGTCAGCAAGATCAACGGCGAGTCCACCCGCTCCGCCAAGTGGAAGGGACGCTTCGAGGCGACGCCGGACGGCAAGGTGCGCGAGCTTCCCGAGTACCACGGCTTCTACCGCAACGAGGGCCAGGGACGCTTCAAGGCCATCGAGCACGAGCCCGGCACCTTCTCGGACGCCGCCGGCAACCCCGTCCCGCCCTATCGCGACTGGGGCCTCGCCGTGATGTTCCGCGACATCAACGGCGACGGCCTGCCCGACCTCTACGTCTGCAACGACAACACCTCGCCGGACCGCATCTGGATCAACCAAGGCGGCGGACGTTTCCGCGAGCTGGAAGGGCCCCGGCTGCGCCACACCAGCCGCTCCGCCATGGGCGTGGACTTCGCCGACGTGGACCGCGATGGGCGCGACGACTTCTTCGTGGTGGACATGCTCGCGCGCGAGCACCGGTTCCGCATGACCCAGCTCGTCCGCGACCGCCCCGCGCGCGCCGAGACCGAGCTGCCCGAGGCGCGCCCACAGTTCAATCGCAACACCCTCTTCCTCGGCCAACCCGGCGGCTTCTTCGCCGAGGTCGCCTGGATGGCCGGCCTCGCCGCTTCGGACTGGACGTGGTCCACCCTGTTCCTGGACGTGGACCTCGACGGGTTTGAGGACCTACTGCTCACCAACGGGTTCGAGTTCGACGTGATGGACCAGGACAGCCACAACGAGATCAAGGAGGGGCGTCGCCTCACCGACGCCCAGCTCAAGCGTTCGATGCAAATGCACCCCCGGTGGCGCACCCGCAACGTCGCGTTCCGCAACGCCGGCTCCGCGCGCTTCGAGCCCGCGCCCGCCTGGGGCTTCGACCTCCAAGGCATCTCCTACGGCATGGCGGCGGGCGACCTCGACAACGACGGGGACCTCGACCTGGTGGTCAACAACCTCAACGCGCCCGCCTCCATCTATCAGAACACCGGTGCCGCCCCGCGCGTCGCCGTTCG
>JBJSZF010000048.1:0-3542 GCA_046090125.1 Verrucomicrobiota bacterium | reverse complement strand
GGTCATGAAGACCCTCCAGGAAAAGGGCGTCGCCAAGTCCAAGATGCACGTCCTCGCCGCCCTCACCCGCCTCCGCCAGATCTGCTGCCACCCCCGCCTCGTCGGCAACGACTGCGTCTCCGGCAAGACCGACACCCTCTTCGAGCTCCTCGAGCCCGTCCTGGCCTCCGGCAACAAGGTCCTCCTCTTCTCCCAGTTCGTCGAAATGCTCCGCATCCTCGAGAACCTCTGCCGCGAACGCGGCATCAAGACCCACATCCTCACCGGCGAAACCAAGGCCCGCCAGGAGGTCGTCAACGCCTTCCAGGCCGACCCAGAGCCCTGCGTCTTCCTCCTCTCCCTCCGCGCCGCCGGCACCGGCCTCAACCTCACCAACGCCTCCTACGTCGTCCTCTACGACCCCTGGTGGAACCCCGCCGTCGAGGCCCAGGCCATCGACCGCTCCCACCGCATCGGCCAAACCCGCACCGTCAACGCCTATCGCCTCATCGCCCCGGGCACGGTGGAGGAAAAGATCTGGGAGCTCCAGCAGCGCAAGTCCAAGGCCATCCAGGATGTCCTCGGCGAGGAAGGCTTCGCCACCAACCTCTCCAAGGATGACCTCGAGTACCTCTTCAGCGAGGACTAGCCCCACCCCCTGGGCCGCAGGACGCCGCAACGGTTACTTTCAACAAACCCCTGATGAACCCAGCCACGCAGTGGCTCCGATCGGTTGCTCGGCTCGCGATGCTCGCCGTGCTGCTCGCCTTGGGGCTTGCGTGTGATCTCGTCGGCGGGCCCCCGAGTGATGCCAAGCAACTCGATCTCGTCTCGAACCTCTTCATCCAAAGGCAGGCGCAACGGTGGAACAACGACGTGACGTCGAGGAATGGCGACTCGTTTTGCATGAAGGTGGTCGGCCGCGGTTTTCATGCACTCAAGGCCGGTCGCCTGGAAGATCCCAGGAGCGGTTTCCTCAGGGTCAACGATTGCGGCAGGGTCTTCACGGTGGATTTCACCTCGCACATCGACCGCGCCGGGCGTCGGGTGACCCGCAACTACGGCCCGGGACAGAATGTTCGCCGGGACGTCTTCATCCTCCACGTGGAATACACGAGGGACGGCGTGGTGGAGCGGTCATCGCAGGAGTTTGACTAGGCAACGACGCTTCGTCGGATAGGCAGTTCCTGGCGGGACCAGGCCCGCGCCATCCGACCGCGACGACGCATGGGCGACGGAGATCGCTGGCTCCGAGGGACTCCGACGGCTTGCAGGACGCACCGCGAACGAGCAGTTCCCGAGATCGGGCGGCCGGCCCAGCCTGACCCCATGAGGGCGCCGCCCTGCATCTGGGCTGGTGCCTGTGCAATGCGCCAACGTGCCAGCGCCACGCCGACGCCATTTCCTGGGGACTTCGCTCCCGGTCGTGCAATTGGGTGCACGACGCCAGACCCAGCCCAGACGATTTTGCAGGGCTCCCGGGCCTCGGGAGACGTTCCCAATGCCGTGCGCGACGAATGGCCACCCAGCCAAAGACGAAGCACGCGCCCCCAGCCAGGTGGCGCGCCAACGCCTGCTGGTGGCGGAGCGACCGAGAATGCCGTCCCGAGCAAAAATGGCCCCCGTCATCCGCAGGTCTCACAGGGCAACGCCGTTGCCGCCGCGACGGGTGGGATGGGGTCTCCCGACATCTGCGCTGCTCTCCTTCTACCGTCGCATCGCGCCAGGCCATGACTCGTTGTGCGGGGACAGGGCACGAGTTTGCGGCCTTGACAGGATGTCGGCGTTTGGGTGTTTCCTTGCATGCGCTTCCGTAGCGCTCCGCCAAAGCCTGACCTCATGAACATCCTGCCCACACGACCCCACTTTCTTGCACGCCCGCCGCTCGTGGTCGCCTGCATCGCGGCATCCGTCTCCATGGCATCCAGCGGGTGTGCGCCGGTGCCCGTCGCCGCGCAACGCCTCGTCTCCAAGCCGAACATGGTGTTCGGCGATTCGTTTGTGTTCTCGGACGCCCGCCGCCTCGTCGCGCAGGTGGAGCCGGGCTCGGCGTTTTCGGGGGGCGCACAGGCCGCAGGCTGCACGGCATGCAAGTGACTCGCCCAGGCCATCGCCTCCCTTGCACCGGAGTGTCCGCGACGGGGCTTTCGACGCTCGCAGGGCTCATCGTGGGAATTACCCTCCTTGCAGGCCAACCTGTGGGCCCAGCCCAGCCCGGAACCACCCCATCCCATTCCAGCACGATCTGGCAGGGCGTGCAGGAGGTGCGGCTGGAGGTGGGGGGCGAGGGCATGTTCAGCAACGACGTCCGGATCGGCGACGTCACGGCCTCGGGCCGCATCCGCAGGGAGTCCTGGGACGTCGAGTTGCAGGCCACCCGGGCGGACATTGGGATCGATTATCGGAATGCCGAGGTTGCAGACCCGTTGGGGTCCTCCGCATCCCTCCACGAGGCACGCCATGCCCTTCAAGGCGGCGTGCGGCTCCGGCCCTCGCGCACGACGACGCTCCAGGTCTCCGGTGGGGGCTACGACGGCTACACGGATTACCGGTCCTTGTGGCTAAACGAGTATTACCAGCAGCGCTTTGGCCCGCTCGAGGGCTACCGCGTTGCCCAACCCCGCGGTTGGAACGCGTCCGTTGGAACACGCTGGGCCGTGCGACCCGGCGACCGTTTCCTCCAAGGCGACTTGCTCTGGCAGCAAGACGTCGTGGCCCCGGCCTACGAGAAGTTCCCCTTCCAGCCCCTCATACGGCGCCGGGACGACCTCGAAACCCGGGGTGTTCGCCTCGGTGGCGAGGCCATCCTCGGGAGACGTCTGCGCGGCTTGATGGAGTCCCAGGTCTTGTGGACCACCGAGCGCCGCCCGCGCCTCTCACTCCGGCCCACCCTCCACTGGGCGATGGCCGAGTCCTGGGTCCTCAAGGCCTCGGCCGGGGTCACCCTCGAGCGCCCGCGCTACGCATCGGGCTCGGCGGACGTCCTCCTCGAGCATGAGTGGGCCGAAGGCTGGTTCGGTGGGCTCAATGGCCGCTACTACCACGACAACGGTCAGCTCAATCAATCCCTCCCGGAGTCCACGGCGTCCCCGGGGCTCCAGACCTACCAGGCTGCCGTGGTTCTCCGTTGGCAAGGCGAGTCCTGGGCCTTCAAGGCGCTCGTCGGCCCCTACCTCAACGACTACGCCGCCGTCCCATCCCGCCTCAACCCCTTCGTCCACCTGTACCGAGACCGCTCGTGGATCGCCGCACAAGTCGCCGTCGGCCGGTCATTCTAAATCCCAATTCCCACCCGCAACCCCACCCAAACCGCATGAACACCCACAACCTCCCCCCGTGGCTCCGGCACCACGCGCGCCTCCTCCTTGTCCTGCTCGCCCTCGTCAGCCTCCGATCCCTCGCCGGACCCGTGCCCGTCGGCGGCATCTCCCCCAACTTTACCCTGACCCGCTGGAACAGCACCCAACCCGTTCGCCTCTCCGACTACGCCGGGAAGGTCGTCGTGCTCGACTTCTTCGCCTATTGGTGCGGCCCTTGCGTCGCGTCGTCGCCCGACGTCGAGA
>JBJSZF010000047.1:0-1459 GCA_046090125.1 Verrucomicrobiota bacterium | reverse complement strand
GGCACGTCGAGCCCGATCTTCAGCATGAGCTGCTTGAACGCCTCGCGGTCCTCGCCCCCGGTGGATGGCATCGGCCTTGGCGCCGATCATCTCGACGTCGTGGCGTTCGAGCGCGCCGGACTTGTGGAGCGCCATCGCGGTGTTCAACGCCGTCTGGCCCCCGAGGGTGGGCAAGAGCACCAGCTTGCCCTGCGCGCCCATCCGCTCCATCTCCTCCTTCTCCCGCACGATGATCTTCTCGATGACCTCCGGGTGGATGGGCTCGATGTAGGTGCGCTCGGCGAACTCCGGGTCGGTCATGATCGTGGCCGGGTTCGAGTTCACCAACACGTCGCGATAGCCCTCTTCGCGGAGGGCCTTGCACGCCTGGGTGCCCGAGTAGTCGAACTCGCAGGCCTGCCCGATGATGATGGGCCCCGCGCCGATGATCAGGACCGTGTGAATGTCCGTGCGTTTTGGCATGGCTTCTAAAAGGCGGGGGGATGCAACGGCATCAGGCGGGGGTTGTCAGGGTTTTTTTGGCCGGGACGAACGCCCCGGCGACGTCTGGGGCCTGCCCGCTGGCCGTCGGGGCGATGCCCCAGGCGCGGGCGGCGCGGGGTGGTGCAGCTCCCACAGGATGCGCAAACCCTCCAACGTCAGGTGCGGAACCACCGCGCCAATCTCCGGCAACGACCGGGCCATCAACGCCGCATATCCCCCGGTGGCCACGACCGGGAGCGACGGATGCCCCAGCTCGGCCCGCAGCTCCCCAATCAACTGCCGGACCAGCCCCCGGTAGCCATGCACCGCGCCCACCAACATCGCCTCCCGCGTCGAGCGCCCCACCGGCGAACGCGGCTCCGAAATCCGGATCCTGGGCAGCAACGCCGTCTTCTCGTGCAGGTAGTCCGTCATCGCCGCCAACCCCGGCGCAATGATGCCCCCCACGTAGGCCCCGGCTCCGGAAACCACGTCGAACGTCACCGCCGTCCCGAAGTCCACCACCACGACGGGGGCTCCAAACCGTTGCCGCGCCGCCAACGCGTTCGCCAGGCGGTCCTGCCCAATCGACGAGGGCCTCGGATAGTCGATCGCCAGCCCCCGCAACGTGCGCGGCGACAACAGGAGCGGCTCGCAACCCACAACCCGGCGCACGGCCCGCGATGCCAGGCCCGTGGCCCGGGGTACCACCGACGCCATGACGGCTCCCGCAAGGCTCACGCCCGGGTACAGGCCACGCAGCCGTGTCGCCATGCGGCCCGCCAACACCTCCCGCGTGGGAAGGTCATGGGTCCGAATCACCCGGGAGCCCGTGCCCAACCCCACGTGCGTGTGCGTGTTGCCAATGTCGATCAACAGGATCATGGCCGCCGGTCCAACGTCACGTCGCCCCCCACGATGCGCTCCAGCACCCCGTGCTCCGTCCGCACCAGCAGCGCGCCGTCCTCGTCCAGCGCCTCGGCGCGCCCCGCCACGG
>JBJSZF010000046.1:0-1889 GCA_046090125.1 Verrucomicrobiota bacterium | reverse complement strand
GTCACCAACCGATGGCCCACCGCCGCCCTGCCCTACTACAAGGAGCTTCGCATCCTCCGTTGCCCGGCCGACCCGCCCCGCCAAAAGATCGGCGGCGGCTCCTCCCTCGTCTCCAGCAACACCCACCCCGCCGACTTCGCCCAGCGCACCTACCTCATGAACGGGTGGAACGACCTCCACAAGCTGCGCCTCACCGCGGAGGAAATGGCCTTCCTCCGCATCCTCGGGGCCGGCGACAAGACCGTCCGCGAAAACGACGTCCGCGAGCCCTCCGAAACCGTCCTGCTCGGCGAGAAGGAGCAGAACTCCGGGCACTTCCACATGGACTTCGACCAGTTCGACGACCTCCTCCAGCTCAACCAAAACCGCCATGCCAACTCCGCCAAGAGCGGGCGCGGCGGCGGATCCGACTACACCATGGCCGACGGCTCCGTCCGGTTCATGAGGTTTGGCCGCTCGCTCGCGCCCCTCAACCTGTGGGCGGTCACCGACGAGGCCCGGAAGCTCGGCTTGGAAAGCCCCTAGCCTCGCGCCCCCATCGTCCACGCGCCCCATCCCGCCCACCGCACGAAGCCATCCGCGAAATGAAACCCCGCTCCTGGGCCCTGTTGGCCGCCGCCGCCGCCCTCGCCGTCTGCTACGTCCTCTTCTACACCGAGTGGCTCAGCCCGGACCCCATCCAAATCCAGGCCCAGGTCCGCGACATGGCGCCGCGCCAGATGTTCCGCGAACGCGCCGTCACCGCCGCCGACATCCGCAAGGAACGGGAGGAACGAGCCGCCCTCGTGGCACGTCGTACCAACGACAACGCCAAGGGACCCGAATCCGCCCCCTCCAAGGCGACCAGCAAGGACGCCTCGAAGCAGGACTCCAAGGAGTCCGCGAAGGAACGCACGAAGGAGTCCGCCCGCGAGGCCCGCGAGGCCAAGGCTGCCCAGCGCATCGAGGAACGCGCCCGCATGAAGACCGTCGCCGAGGAACGCGCCGCCGCCCGCATCGCAGAGGCTAACGCCGGCCGGTTCGACGGCATGTACCCCGTCGTCTTCGCCCTCGATGGCGAATACCAGCTCACCCAAGTCCGCGTCATCGAGGTCACCCCCTCCGTCCCGGGCAAGGCCCCGAAAATCGTCTGGCAGCTCGATTCCACGAGCAACTCCGTCCCCACCAAGGCCCTCCTCTACGGCCGCATCCCCAAGGGCATGAAGCTCAAGGACGACCGTTCCAAGGCCGAGAAGCTCGAGCCCGGCATCCAATACCGGCTCGAGGTGAAAGCCGGCCGTTACAAGGGCTCCACCACCTTCAAGGCCAAGGAATCCGCGCCGCCCCCCGAACCCGCCGCCGGCGGATAGCGGCGAGCGGGAGGCGGCGAGCGGGAGGCGGCGAGCGGGAGGCGGCGAGCGGGAGGCGGCGAGCGGGGAGCGGGACGCGAGGAGCGGGGGCGGGGTGTCGCCGGGTGCGCGCCCGTCCTCGGGCGCACCCCCAAGTACATCCCGGAGGGATGCGAGCCTGTAGCCGGTGGTTGAGCGAAGCGACACCACCGGAATCCGGCACCCCACAAAACCTCCCGCACCCCGGAGGGGTGCCAGCAACGTCGAATGACCCCGCTTGCAGGGTTTGTTCGCGCCCCGTGTTCGCCGTGCCTCCGTGAGATGCCCCTTTGGCCGGGCATCGCGGAGACTTGGGGAGGGTCTCTCACGGAGGCACGGAGGACACGGAGGACCCGAAATGATCCGAGTTGCGGCCCCTCGTACACCCGTTGCGACGACTCGTGCACCCGTTGCGGCCCTTCGTGCGGTCGTTGCGGCCCATCGTGCTCTCGTTGCGACGCCTCGTGCACCCCTTGCGACGCATCGTGCACCCCTTGCGACGCATCGTGCACCCCTTGCGAC
>JBJSZF010000045.1:0-5856 GCA_046090125.1 Verrucomicrobiota bacterium | reverse complement strand
GGACCTTGTTGCCGGAGGCGAGGACGGGCTCGAGGATCTCGAAGAGGGTGTCGGTTTTGCCGGAGACGCAGTCGTTGCCGACGAGGCGAGGGTGGCAGCAGATCTGGCGGAGGCGCGTGAGGGCGGCGAGGACGTGCATCTTGGACTTGGCGACGCCCTTTTCCTGGAGGGTCTTCATGACCTGGTCGCGGCTGCGGCGGAGCTCGGCGAGGTAGAGGGTGCGTTGCTCGGGGTCGAGCTCGCAGTCCATGCGTTCCTCGATGCGCTCGGGCAGGTCCTTGGCGACCTGGCGCTTGAGGCGGCGGAGCATGAGGGGGCGGAGCTTGGCGCTGAGGCGGCGGCGCAGGGTGCCGGCCTCCCACTCGGGGCCGTCGCCCTTGCCCTCGTAGGTCTCGGTGAAGTTGGCCTGGTTGCCGAGGTAGCCGGGCTGGCTGAAGTCCACGATGGACCAGAGGTCGAGCATCCGGTTCTCGAGCGGGGTGCCGGTGAGGGCGAGGCGGTGGTCGGCGTCGATCTCCTTGACGGCGACGGTGACCTGGGCGGTGGGGTTCTTGATGAACTGAGCCTCGTCGAGGACGAGGGCGCGGAAGCGGAACTTGCCGAGTTCCTCGAGGTCGCGGCGGAGGATGGCGTAGTTGGTGACAACGATGTCGTGCTCGGGGATTTGGCGGCGGAGGTTGTGGCGGGCCTGCCCCGACTGGAGGACGAGGACCTTGAGGTGGGGGACGAACTTCTCGGCCTCGCGGCGCCAGTTGTGGAGGACGGAGGCGGGGCAGATGACGAGGGAGGGCTTTCGGTCTTTCTTGAGGGTGGTCGCGTGGAGCCACGTGAGCCAGGTGAGGGTTTGCAGCGTCTTACCGAGGCCCATGTCGTCGGCGAGGATGCCGCCGAGGCGGAGGCGGGTGAGGTTGGCGAGGAAGTTGAAGCCGTCGCGCTGGTAGGGGCGTAGGTCGGCCTTGACGGTCTCGGGGACGACGGTGTCGGGAACGCCCTGGAATCCGGCGAGCTTCTCTCGGAGCTGGGCGATGGCCTTCTCGGAGCCGAGGCCGGCGAGGGTGGCGTCGTCGAGCTGGGTGGCGTGGAGGAGGGAGGCCTTCTGCGAGTCGGGGCTGAGGCCCTCGAGGCCGAGGGTGGCGGCGGTCTCGTGGGCGCGCTTGTTGGCATCAACGTCGATCTCGACCCAGCCGCCGTCGGGGAGCTTGACGAAGCGGGTGTTGGCGGCGGCGAGGCGTTGGACGTCGGCGGATGAGAGCTTGAGGCCCTCGGCCTCCCACTCGGCGCTGACGGCGAGCCAGTCGATGCCGGAGCCCTTGATGACGATGCGGGGCCGGACGATGCGGCGGTTGAGGAAGAGGCGCTGGAAGGGCGGGTTGCCGAGGAACTCGGCCTCCGACGGGCGGTCCTGCCATGCGAAGGCGAGCTGGGAGAGCGCGTGCTCGTTGGCGTCGAGCACCCAAAGGCCCGGTTCCGGCGTGAACCAGTCGGAGCGCTGGAGCCACTCGACGGCGGGGGAGAGGCGCGGGTCCTCGAGGAGCTCGGGTCGGCCCTCGGAGTCGCGCCGGGCGACGACGCGGGCCCATTCGTGGCCGTTCCATTGCCACTCGGATCCGTCGCGCTCGCTGATGGCGAGAAGGCGGACGCGGACGACCTCGTCGGCAAGCTCGAAGACGAACTGGGGCTTGGCGGCGTGGGTTTCGCAGAGGGCACCCCAGTCGGCGGAGGCGGAGCCCTGGGGCTGGATGCGGCGCAGCTCGGTGAGGAGGCGCTGGGAGAGGCGACGGACGGGGACGACGGGGCGCTGGGCCCACGCTCCGAGGAGCCGTGCGGGCGGCGCGTCGCGGAGGACGAAGAACTCGTGGCCGACGAGCACGAGGGGGGGCTCGCCCACGAAGAAGCGGCAGTCGGGCAGGGAGGCGGACTTGCCTTCGGGCAGGGCGAGGGCGTGGGTGAAGCTCATCTCGCCATCGAGGGTTTCGATGCGGGGCTGGAGGGTGGCGATGCGGCCCATGAAGGCGGCCCCGGTGGGTTGCCCGGGCAACTCGAGGCGTTGGCCATGCGCGAACTTGGCCAGCCAGGTGAGAAGGTCCGGCCCATCCAGCACGAGGGTCTCGCCCTCCTTCACCTTTTCCGGCCAGTGATTGTAGAGCCAGTCGATGACGACCCAGTCGTCGGCGGGGAACAGCTCGGCCTCGTGGGCGGCGCGGGTGCGGAGCTCGCAGAGGTCGGTGAGGCCGCGTTCCTTCTCGCCGGAGCGGCTGCGGAAGAGGAAGAAGCGGATGGCGAGGCGCCACTGGTTGACGTCCTCGGCCGTGCGGCGCGGCTCGCACACGACGCGGAGCGCGGCGCGCGGGGAGTCCAGGTGGCTGTGGTTGGGCGGGAAGAGCCACTTCTCGAGCTCCTCCACGAGGCCGGACTCCTTCTCGGACTGCTCGACCTCGGCGAAGCGCTCGAAGTTGGCATGGGGCACGAGCTCGGTGGGGAGGGATCGGTTGGAGCGAAGGAAGAGCATGGCGACCTCCTCCATGCGGACCTTGCCGGTGGCGTTCTGGATTCGCGCCCACCAGTCGTGCTGCCCGAAGTCGGCGCGGCGCAGGGCCAGCTTCTCGAGGTAGTCGTCGAAGAGCAGGTAGGCGCGCTGGGGATCGGGGCAGGCGGCGAGCTGCGCGAGCACGGACTCGCGCTCGGCGACCTGTTCCCGCGAGTCGGCGAGCTCGCGGCGCAGGTCGGCGAAGTTGCCGTACGTGTTCTTCAAGACCTTGTGGTGCGCGTCGTACTTCGTGGTGTTCACCACGCGCGGCGTCGCCAGCTTGGAACTCCCCTTCACTCCCCTTGGCATGATCTATCCTTGCGAAATCGAACGAAAAACTGCGCCCGTGGTCGGGCACGATTCGCCATTTTCTCTCCGTTCCACCGGGGCGGGGTCAACGGAAAACGCAGCGCGGACCGAGCCGCGGGGGGAAGGTGCGACGGCTCAGTCGGCGGGTTCAACCTGCGCCGCGCGGGGCGGAATGAGCGGCGAAGTCGCCCTTGCCCATGCATGAATTCCCGCTGGCCTTCCCTCCTCGTGGCGGTAGTGAAGCTCCATGGCATTGACTCCCTCGACCATGGTTCCGTTGGGCACGACCGCCCCGGACTTCGCCTTGTTGGACACGCACGGCAGGGTGGTGCAGCGGGACGACCTGGCAGGCGCGCCGGCGCTGGTGGTGATGTTCCTCTGCAATCATTGCCCATATGTCCGGCATGTCCGCGCCGGGTTGGCCGAGATCGGGCGTGACCTGGCCGCCCGCGGCGTCGCCGTGGTGGGCATTTGCTCCAACGACGCCCAAGCCTACCCGGCCGACGCGCCGGACCGGATGGCGGCCGAGGCGCGGGACGCGGGTTGGACGTTTCCCTACCTCCATGACGCGACGCAGCAGGTGGCGAGGGCCTACGGCGCCGCGTGCACGCCGGACTTCTTCGTCTTTGATGCCTCGGGGAGGCTGGCGTACCGGGGGCAGTTGGACGACTCGCGTCCGGGCAACGGCCGGCCGGTGACAGGCGCGGACGTTCGTGCGGCGGTGGCGGCGATCCTGGAGGGGCGTCCGCCGTTGGCGCGCCAGGTGCCCAGCCTCGGATGCAACATCAAGTGGCGTCCCGGCAACGAGCCGTGAACGCCCTCGCAACAGGGGGGTGAAACGGAACGCTGAAGGCCCATGAAAACCGATCTCGCACGCGTGCGTCTGGCCCGTTAGACAACGCGCGGATTCATGAAGGCACGAGACGAGCTTCACCGTTGGGCTTGCGGGTGGCGCGCGGCACGGGCGGCGGGGGCGAGGCTCATCCTTGGCGCGCTGTGGGCGCTCGCGTGGGCGTTGGCCGCGCCGTGCACGGCCCATGCCGCGACGAACCGCCCGAACCTCCTGGTCATCCTCGCCGACGACCTAGGCTTTTCGGACATCGGCTGCTACGGCGGCGAGATTCCCACCCCGAACCTGGACCGCCTGGCGGCGGGCGGGGTGCGCTTCACGCAGTTCTACAACACCGGCCGGTGCTGGCCCTCGCGCGCGGCGTTGATGTCGGGCCATTACCCGCAGCAGGTGCGGATGGACCCGCCGCGTGGCCGGTTGCCGACGTGGTCCCGCCTCTTGCCGCATCACCTGAAGGCGGCGGGATACAGATCGTACCACGCGGGCAAGTGGCACGTGATGGGCGCGCCCAAGGTGGTGGCGGACGGGGGCTTCGACCGCTCATACGTGGTGCACGACCACGACCGCAACTTCGGGCCGAAGAGCCATGCGCTGGACGACCAGTCCCTCCCGCCAGCCGACCCCGCGACGGGCTATTACACCACCACGGAATACGCGACGCGCATGGTGGGCTTCCTGAGGGACCACGCGCGAGAGCACGGGGGCCGGCCGTTCCTGGCCTACCTGGCGTTCACGGCCCCGCACTTCCCGTTGCAGGCTCCGGCCGAAGACATCGCGCGGCACCTGGGCCGGTACGACGTGGGATGGGACTTCATCCGGGACCGGCGCTGGGTGCGGACGCTGGAGTTGGGATTGTTCAAGGGCGAGAACGCGCCATCCGAGCCCGGCGTGGTGCCGCACTGGAACCTGTCCGAGGCCGACCTGCGGCGTCAGGTGGACCCGGCCGAGGTGGGGCGGGCCGTCCCATGGAATCCCTTGTCCGACTCCGAGAAGCGGTTCCAGGCGACCAAGATGGCCATCCATGCGGCGATGGTGGACCGGATGGACCGGGAGATTGGGCGCGTGCTGGAGCAGGTGCGGGCGATGGGCGTGTGGGACAACACGCTGACGATCTTCGCGTCGGACAACGGCGCGAGCGCGGAGTTCCTCAACCGCGGCGACCGGCACGACCCGAAGGCGGCCCCGGGATCGGCCGGGAGCTTCCTGTGCCTTGGGCCGGGTTGGTCCAGCGCGGCGAACACGCCGTTCCGGCTGCACAAGTCGTGGGTGCACGAGGGGGGGGTGGCGACGCCGGCCATCGTGCATTGGCCGGCCGGAATCCGCGCGGGCGGCGGGCTGCGTCGCACGCCCGGTCACCTCGTGGACGTGGTGCCCACGCTGCTGGAGGTGGCGGGGGTGGCGTCCGTGCTGCCCACGAATGCGCCCGCGTTCGCGGGGCGGAGCCTGGCGGCGGTGCTTGCGGCGGACGTGCCGGTGGCGCGCGACTTCCTCTACTTCCACCACGAGCACAACCGCGGGTTGCGAATGGGGGACTGGAAGGCGGTGACACGGCGTCCCGCGACCAACGAGTGGGCATTGTACCACCTCGGCGACGACCGCGCGGAGCAGGTCAACCTCGCGTCGAAGGAACCCGCTCGCCTCCGCCAGATGGTTGAGGCATGGGAGCGCGCCACGCGCCAGTTTTCCGAGGACTCCGAACGCCAGCCATGAGCGCCCTCTTCATCGCCACCGCCAACGCCCACAAGATCGACGAGTTCCGCCACCTCCTCGGCGGGCGCCACCTGGTGCTGTCGTTCCGCGACACGTCGGCCCGCATCGACGTGCCGGAGACGGCTGACACGTTCGAGGGCAACGCCGCCCTTAAGGCGATGGCGTGGGCCCGTTACCTGGCCATCGACGCATGCAACCTCGGCGTCGAGTGGGTGGTGGCGGACGACTCGGGTCTGGAGGTGGACGCGCTGGGCGGCGCGCCCGGCGTGCACTCGGCGCGGTTTGCGGCGCTGGACCGCGGCGGCGCGGGCAACTCCCCCGACGCGGACAACAACGCGAAGCTGCTGCGCCAGATGCAGGACGTCGCGGACGAACGGCGCGGGGCGCGGTTTCGGTGCGTGTTGGCGGTGGTGCCGGTGTCGGACCCGAACCCCTCGGCGGTGCGCTGCTTCTCGGGGGC
>JBJSZF010000044.1:0-17220 GCA_046090125.1 Verrucomicrobiota bacterium | reverse complement strand
GGGTCGATGATCCCGCGCCCGAGGAAGTAGCTCCAGAAGCGGTTCACGGTGGAGCGCGCGAAGTAGGGGTTGTCCGGCGACGTCAGCCACTCGGCGAACGCCTGGCGCGGGTCCTCGTCGCCCTTCGCATCCCGGGCGCGGCCATAGGGCACCTTGGCGGGCATGACGGCGTCGTTCTTGGGATGCCGCACCTCGCCGCCGTTGTAGCTGCGATAGACGATCTCCTCCGACACCTGCTCGGACGCGTAGGTCTCGTTGCCGCGGATGAGGACGTCGCGGCCCAGCGTGCCGCGCTTGAAGGCCACCTGCGCGAAGAACGCCCCGAACTCGTAGTACTGGTTCTGAGTCCAGCGCTCGAACGGGTGGTCATGGCACTTGTTGCAGTTGAACCGGACGCCCAGGAACGTCTGCGACACGTCCTCCGTCATCTTGCCGGGGTCGCGCAACGCCCGCAGGTAGTTGCCCGCCGGGTTTTCAAACGTGCTCCCCTTCGCCAGCAAAAGGTCGCGCACGAAGGCGTCGTAGGGGCGACGCGACGCCAGTTGCCCCTCGATCCAGTTGCGAAACACCCAGACGCCCTTCTTGCCCAGGTTCTCCGAGTTGCATTGCAGCAGGTCCGCGAACTTGTTCGCCCAGTTCGGGGCGAACGCCGGCGACGCCAGCAGCTCGTCCACCAACCGCTCGCGCTTCGCCCGCGAGTCCCCCTCCTCCGCCAGGAACGCGCGCACGCGCTCCACCGACGGCGGCAACCCCGTGAGGTCCAGGCTCGCGCGACGGATGAACTCCGCGTCCGTGCACGCGTCCGACGGCAACGTCCGCATCCGCGCCAGCTTGGCGTTCACGTGCCGGTCCACCTCGTTGTACTCCGGCATCGCCGCGAACTGGAACCCGGTGCGGTCGCCCATCACGCGCACCTCGCGCGACGCATAGAGCCCCTCGTAACGCACCAGCACCGCCATCTCCCCGCGGCGCAGCGCCGTCAGCGTCGAGTCCTTCACCAACGCCACCTCCTCGTTGTTCGACGACATCACCGCGTCGTCCGTGACGTCCCGCGTCGTGCCATCCGGGTAATGTGCCAGGATGAGGAACTCCTGGCGCCGCCCCGCGAGGTCGATCTCCACCGTGTCGGGAAGCACCGTGAGGTTCGTCGCGCGAGCCGACGCCGGCTGCGGCTTGGCGCCCTCGGCGATCCATTGGCGCAGGACCTTGTGCGCGAGGGAACCCGGCTTGATGGCCTGCCGTCCCTCGTGGGGCACGTCGCCCAGCGGCTTCTGCAACATCAGCGACTCGTCCACGCGCGCCTTGTTGAGGCGACGCCCGCCGAGGTCGTTGATCAACGCCTGGTAGTCGTACTCGGGATCGTAGCCCCGCAGCGACAGCTTGAACCCGTTCTTGCCCTTGGCCGACCCATGGCACGGCCCGGCATTGCAGCCCGCGCGGCTCAGGATCGGCTCCACGTCCCGCACGAAGCCCACCGGACGCGCCTCCACGCCGGCCACCTTCACCGCAAGGTCCGCCTTCAACCCGGCCGCCGACACCGTCGCCTTGCCATCGCCCGGCTTCTGGCCCGTGAAGATGCCGCGCCCATCCACCACCACGCCGTCGCCCGAAACCTTCCAACGCGCCACGCCCGTCAGGTCCACCCAGCCGCCGTCCGTGCGTTCCCCCAGCACCAGCACCCGTCGCGCATCCCGCGCGTCCTCCAGCGTGAGGGACGCGGGCTCGAGCCGGATCGACTTCAGGGACGGCAACGGCGGCTCGGGCGGGATGACCTTGTCGGCCGCGCCCGCCGCCGCGCCCAGCGCCGTGGCGGCGGCCGTGGCGGCCACGAAGGATCCCAGCCATGACACCCACCGGACCTGCGCAGCCCTCGTCGGCATGCGTTGCAGGTCCCCGTGAAATCTTGTCGCGCCTTGCATCGGGAGGATGCCTTCAGGCTATGCCCCCTTTATTGCACGATGCAAGCGCCGCGCCCGGGGTGGCGAGGTCGTTGCGCACGGGGGGAGGGGAAGCCGTGCCGAGTTCACGCATCCGTGAGCGACCGCAGCCGGGGACGAATCAGGCCGTTTCCTCGCTGAAGTAGTCGTTGTCGATGCGCTGGACGGCGTAGGTGGCAACGCCCGTGACACCCACGCCATGGTCAATCATGAGGCCGCACAACCGGTCGCCATCGATGAGGACGATCCGGCTGTCGATGCGCGAGGCGTAGTCGGCGGCCTCCCTCGAAAAGGTGGCCGTGGTGATGAAGATGCCCTTGCGCGCCCGAAAGCCCTGGAGCGCCCCCGCGAACTTCTGGATCTCGGGACGGCCCACCGTTTGTTCCCAGCGCTTCGCCTGGATGTAGATCGTGTCGAGGCCCAACCGGTCCTCCTTGATGATGCCATCGATGCCCTCGTCGCCCGCCTTGCCCAACGCCTCGCCGGCATCCTTGCGGCTGCCGCCGTAGCCCATGCGGACGAGCAACTCGACAACGATCCGCTCGAAGAACGCAGGCGACGATGCCTTGAGCTTGGACAGGATTTCGCGGGCCAGGCTCTCCCGAAGCGCCTCGAAGGCCTGCTCCATGAGTTCCTGCGGGGTCCGGGATTGGTCGGCGGCCCCGTCCACTGGCGGGTCGTTGGCATCGTCCCGTTTGCGGTCCCGGGCCTCGGCATAGCCCGGCTGACGCTTCAGCACGCGCAGGTCGATGGGGCCTGGATGGGCCTTGAGGAGAGCTTGCCCGCGCTGGGTAATCTGGAAGATGCCCCGTGCGGCCGGCACGATGAGCCCGGCCATGCGTAGGTGCGTCTTCGCCCATGCCACCCGGTTCTTGAACAACTCTTGGCGGCCGCTGGGCAACAGGATCCGCTGCTCGTCCGCCGTGAGCCGAAAATGCGTCGCCAGATGCTCGATGGACTCCCGCACCGAGCGCTCCTTGCCATCGGCCAGGAACTCCATGAGCGGGCGCATGACGGACTGAAAGTCGGGAATGGCCATGGCGCGGAAAGGATGCCCATGTTCGCCACCGGGCGTCGAGTGCGGCGCACTCCAGATGCCTCCCAGGCCAGCCCCAGCTCGATGCCGCACACGCCCCGCAGGCCGGCAGGCTCCGGGACGCCTCACGGCACCTTCACGAGGAAGCTCCTGAACCGCGCCGGGCCCGCGGCCCCCTTGGCACCGCCATCGTCGCTCAACACCAACAGATCCGTCGCGCCTCGCCCCGGTGCATCCACGGCCGCCAAGGCCTCCGGATGAAAGTGCTTGAAGCCCGTGTCCTTGACGGGCTCGGGCGTCGCCGCGCCGCCCTTCCATCGGTATAGCCTCGGCTTGCCCGCGCCCTGCACGCCGCCGCCGATGACAAACCACTCCTCGCCCGTCCAGGTGATGTCGCGGATGCCACGCCCGCCGAGGTCCAGCAGCAGCGGCTCGCCGAGGCGCACCGCCTTGCCCTCGACGGCCTCGGTCACGTTGAGAACGGTGGCCACCAAGGCCTTGCCTTGCACCAAGGGCGATCGGAAGCCCACCAGCAACCGGCCGTCGGGACCCGCCGCCAAACCCTCGATATTCATGCCACCCTTCTCGGGCGCGAGCCGGGACGCCTCCACCAGCCCCAGCCCGGCATACCGCGCGTCCGCCAGCACGTCGGCCAACAGGCGCCGACACGGGACGCCGACGGACTCCAGTCGCACGCCCTCGCCCTCGCCGACGATCCGGGTGGCCAGCAACCGCTCGCGACTCGGACGCGCCTTGCCCTCCTTGTTGCGGCCATGTGAACCGATCCAATAGACGCGGTCGCCCACGCGTGCGGCACCCTCGATGTCAATCTCTGAGGCCTTGCCGTGCACGTCCGCATGGGGTGCCAGGTTCAGGAGCCCGGCCGGCTCGCCGTCGCGGTCTGATCGGTAGAGGCGCAGGACGTTGGACTCGTCGCTGGCGACGGCGAACCACGTCCCGCCGAGCGCGGCCACGGCCGAGGCGTTGGCCATGCCGTGGTGCTCGCGGAAGGTGGGCCCGGCCGACGCCAAGGACGCCGCCGCCAGCCCAAGGGCGCCCAACAACCGCCCGCCCCAGCGCATCGCCTGCCTCATGGGTTCACGCTGCCCACGATCCGCGTCTCGCGTCAAAGGCCGTTCGTGACCCCAATCCCAGAGTGACGAGTCACGGACGCGTTTTGGAGCCGCAACTGGGCACGGATGGATCCCGATTTCGCAGGAATCTTCGTCTTCGTTCACCGCGGGATCTGTGGTCGGCCGTGGTTCACCGAACCCCTTGAAATGGCCGGGCCTCGTCCGCAGCCGGTCCGGTGCATCCATGGCTTGGGGGTGCGGTCTGTTCTCCCGAGCCGGAGCCGTCTTCGGGTGAGGAGCCCTTGGGAAGCCTGGATGAAGGCAGCAGCGAACCTGCTGCGGGAAGCGCAGCGAATGGGGCTTCGCGCCCGGCGCACGAGACGGCGCAGGGGCCAGCCACCGGAGGGCGGCCGAGGATGACGGATCGCTCGGGCGGATTTCCACGCGCCGCTGTCCACGTTGACAAGGCGTCGCCACCGACTTAACCGCCCCGCCATGAATCAAACCCATCCCCCCTCATCGCTCACCCGACGTCTGGCGCGCGCGTTTGTCGTCCTGCTTTGCATCCTCATGCTGGGCTGGCTGGCGCAACGCGAACGCCAAGCGCCATCCCCGGCGACCACAACTGCCTTGCCGCCGTCCCCGACCGACGCTTCCCAGGCATCCATGCCTGGGTCACCGCGAACGCCCCCGGCAACACGGACTCCTCCCGCGCCCATGCAAGGGTCCCCTCGCCCCGCCCGATGGTTCCACGACCTCCTTGCCGAGGCGCCCCCGGACGTGTTGACGGAATCCACCTCCCAGCTCATCGCCGAGACGGCCGTGCTCCTGGCCATCGCGGACATCCTGGAGGACCATCCCCACTCCACCACCGAGGACCTCCGTCGCCTCGCGCACGAGATGACGGGGATCGAGCGGGGCCAGGTGGATCCGATGCTGGCTCTCTATCCCCGATCCAACGATCCCACGGCCCGTGGCCATCGCGACCCCGCCTGGCTGACGGACGACGCAATCACCCAGTTCCTGGATGTCTTGGCCACGCATGGGATATCCCCGGAGGCCAGCCTGGGCCAGGGGTTGCTGGCCGAGGGGCTTCGCTTCTCAACCACACGTGGGCCGCTGCTGGCGTACCTTGCCAGCGAGGGGCACGAACACCGTTCCGCAGCGCAAAACCCAACGCTTCCCAACGCCGCCTCCACGTTCGCCCACGAGACCGAGGCTCACCGACTCGAAGCCGAGCGGGAATGGGTGGCCTACCTGGTCCACAAGTTGTTCCTGGGCCGGCTGGTCCATCGCCACCACCTCGAAGTCACCCGGGCCAACGACATGCTGGACGCCCTCGCACGGGTTCAGGCCGACTCCATCCCGCCTGAAGCCCTCTACCTTGCGATCCCCGCCAACGCTCCCTGACCCGGCGGCATTCCGTCCTACTTGGCCATGACGACCTCGGTCTCGGGCGTTCGACGGGAGACGCTCTCGTCGATGCTGGGGACGCGTTGGCCGAGCTCGGGGTGATTGTCCTTGTTGAAGCGGACGGACACGACCCGGCTGACGCCGCGTTCCTGCATGGTGACGCCGTAGAGGACGTCGGCCATTGCAATGGTGCGCTTGTTGTGGGTGATGACCACGAACTGGCTCTGCGTGAGGAAGCGTTGCAGGACGCGGACGAAGCGCAGGATGTTCGACTCGTCCAGGGGCGCGTCCAGCTCGTCCAGCACGCAGAACGGGGAGGGCTTCACCTGGTAGATGGAGAACAGGAGCGCGACGGCCGTCATCGTCTGCTCGCCGCCGGACAACAGCGAGATGCTCTGCAACTGCTTGCCCGGCGGTCGCGCGACGATCTCGATGCCCGCCTCGAGCACGTCCTCGCCCTCCACCAGTCGCAGGTCCGCCTTACCGCCCCCGAACATCTCGACGAACATGGTTTGGAAGTTCGCGCGGATCTTCTCGAACGTGTCCGTGAACAAAGTCTTCGTCTCGTCGTTGATCCTCCCGATGACGTCCGTCAGCTCCGCCTTGGCCTTCACGAGGTCCTCGTACTGCGCCGAGAGGAACGTGTGGCGTTGCTCCGTCTCCTCGTATTCCTCGATGGCCACGAGGTTGACCGGGCCCATCTCGTCGAGGCGCTTGCCCAAGACCTGCACCTGCTGCGCCACGAGATCCCAGTCCGTGGCAAGCCCCACCGACTCCAGCTCCTCCGGTGACACGGTCTCCACCTTCGGGGCGCCCCCGTCGTCGGCGAGCGTGATGCGCAGGCCCTCGCCCCGCACGTCGGTCACCTCCACCTGGTACTTCGACCGGATGCGCTCCACCAACGCCTGCACGGACATGGTCCTCTGGGCGAGCTCGACGTCGATCTGCGCGCGTCGCGCCTGCAACTCCGTCAGCCGCGCCCGATGCTCGCGCAGCCGTTCCTCGCGCTTGCCGATGTCAGCGTCCATGGACGCCTTCTCCTCCAGCTTGGCGGTGGAACGTTCCGCCACGGTGGCCCGCTCGCCCCGGAGCCGCTCGACCTCGCGCCGTGCCTGCTCGATCTCGGACTCGAACTGCGTCCTGCGGCCGTCGAAGCCGCCGAGCTCGGACTCAAGCCGGGTGGCGAGCTGACCGAGCTCGCGCAACCGTTGCTCCAAGGGACCACGCTGGCGGGCATGCGACGCCATCAACTGCTCCTCGGTTGCCAAGGCCACCTTGGCGTCGCCCAAGGCCGCCGTGGCGGCGTCGCGGGACTGCCGCAGCTCCTCGAGCCCCGCCGATGCCTCGGACACGCGCACGGCGGCCTCGCGCTCGGCTTCCTCCGCGACGCGGATGGCCTCCACGAGGCGTGCCCGCTTCTCGTTGCCCTCGCCCTCGTGCGCCACGAGGTGGTCGTGGTCGCGCACCGCCGCCTCGAACTTCAACCCGAGCGAACGGCGTGACGTTTGCAACGCGTTGAACTCGCCCTGACGCGTCGCCACGGCCACCTCATGCTGGCGCAGCTCCGTGCGCGCCTGCTCGAGCCCCGCCTGCAACGTGGTCTGCTCGCTCTGCAACGCGCCCTTGCGCCGCCCCGCCTCCTCGGCCTTCACCTGCAACGCCGCCAGCTCGCCTTGCAGTTCCGCGATCTGGTTCTTGCGGCCCAGGATGCTCGCCGCCGCCTTGCCCGACGCCCCGGCCGCCCCGCCCGTGAACACGCCGTGGCGCGTCAGCAGGTCGCCATCCGCCGTCACGAAGTCGAGCCGTCCGCCGGACGCCGCGTGGGCTGCCGTCGCCGCCGCAAGGTCCCGGACGATCCATGTCCGCCCCAGCCAACGTCGCAGCAGCGGCTGGATGGCGGCGTCGGCCTCGATGACCGAAAGCGCCGCAAGGGCTCCCTCCACCGGAGGCTCGCCCAGCTCCGAAGTGCCCTCGTCCTGCCCGGCCATGGCGAGCGCGGCGATGCTGGCGCGTCCCTTCTTGTTGGCCCGCAGGTCGCCCACGATGCGCGCGGCGACGTCGGGTTGCTCCGTGAGGATGACCTGCAACTGGTGCCCGAGGACGGACTCCACCGCCACCACGTGCTCGGGCGGCACGCGAAGCCGGTCCGCGATGGAGCCCAGGACGTCCGAGCGTTGCCGCAGCACGGCGAGCGCGCCCTCGCCGAAGCCCTCGTGCTGCGTGGCGAGCTGCTCCAGGACGTTGAGCCGGGAGCGCTTCTCGGCCTGTTGGCGCAACAGGACGTCGAGATCCTGCCCGGCGACGTTGATCTCCCCTTGCAACGAACGGAGCCGCGCCTGGCGTTCCTCCAGCGTCCCGCGGCACGTCGTCACGCTGAGCCGCTGCGCCTCGAACTCGGTCGTGAACTCGGCCAGGCGCACCTCCAGCCGCGCCCGCTCCTCCTCCAACTGAACGCGCTCCGACTGGAGCTTCTCAATGCGCACGAGGTTGCCCTGCTTTTGGAGGTCGAGGGCATTCAGCTCGTTGCGTGCGCGGGAGAGTTGCTGCGCGCCGGCAAACGCCTGGGACTGGGCGACGCGCAGGTGCTCCTGGCGCTCGGACACCTGCCGTTCGACGCCAGACAAGGCCTCGCGCCGTTGATCCGCCACGCGGCGCAGCTCCAGGACGTGCGCCTCCGCAGCCGCGAGGCGCTCGCGCACCAGATCCAGCTCCGACTGCGTGATCGAGAGCCGCTCGCGCGCCTGCACCAGGTCCAGCTCGGCGCGCGACTTCTGCTGCGCCAGCTCCGACAGCCGTTCCTGGTTGAACCCGATGCGCCCCTCGTGCCGGTCCGACTCGCCCTTGAGTTCCAGCCCCTGCTTTTGGAGCGCCGAGATTTCCTCCTCCAGCAAGCCCCACAGCTCGCGGAGCTGGAGGATTTCATCCTCGGATCGGAGGACGCCCTCCTGGCAGAGCTCGAACTCAAGCTTGAGCTTGGCCGCCGATTCCTCGCGCTCGCGGATCTCGGCCTGGAGGCGGTCGTACTGGTGGCGGGCGAGCTGGGTTTCGAGGTGTTGCAAGTCCGCCTGGATCGCCTTGAAGCGGCGCGCCTTGCCGGCCTGGCGTTGCAGGGAGCCGATCTGCCGCTTGACCTCCTTGATGAGGTCCTGGACCCGCAGGAGGTTTTGCTCCGTGGATTCCAGCTTGCGCAGTGCCTCGCGTTTCTGCGCCTTGAACCGCGTGATGCCGGCCGCCTCCTCGAAGACCAGCCGGCGGTCGTCCGGCTTGCTGGACAACACCTGCGTGATGTTGCCCTGCGCCATGATCGAGTAGCTCGCCTTGCCCATGCCCGTCCCGGCGAACAACGCCTGGATGTCCTTCAGACGGCACGACGTCTTGTTCAGGAAGTATTCCGAGCCGCCATCGCGAAACACCCGCCGCGTCAACGTCACCTCGTTGAAGTCCACTGGCACGCCCAGCGCCCGAATTTGGTCCGCGTCCACGTCCCCCAACGTCAGGCTCACCTCCGCCAAGCCCAGGGGCTTCCGCCCGTCCGTTCCGTTGAAGATCACGTCGGCCATCTCCCCGCCGCGCAGCGCCTTGGCCGATTGCTCGCCCAGCACCCATCGGATCGCATCGGACACGTTCGACTTGCCGCAGCCATTGGGCCCGACAATGGCCGTCATGCCCGGCTGGAAGTTGACCGAGGTGCGGTCCGCGAAGGACTTGAACCCGAGCATGGTGAGGTTCTTGAGATACATGGCGATGCCATTAGGGCGACGCCTCCCGGCGACCTGCAAGGGCAAACCCACCACGGGTGGGGGTGAGTTATTCACAATGCCACAAGATGTAGGGGTCCCCAACCCGGCACCCCCCAGCCTGTTGGGCCCCTTCCCACGCCGCCCCACCATGCCCGGCCGCGTTCAGGACTTCCGCGCGTCCAAGAACGCCTTCAAGTCCGCCGCCATCCGCCCGCCAAAGCCCGGCACCGCCTCGATGTCCTCGGTGCGGGCCATCCTGAGCCGTTGGACCGAGCCGAACTTCCGAAGCAACGCCTTCTTGCGCTCCTCGCCGATGCCCGGGAACTCGTCGAGGACGGACTCGCTGATGCGGCGGAGGCGGAGCTGGGCGTTGTAGGTGTTGGCGAAGCGATGGGCCTCGTCGCGCACGCGTTGGAGCAGCTTGACGGCGGGGCTGTCGAGGCCCAGGCGCAAGGGCTCGGCCTGGCCGGGCAGGTGGATTTCCTCGAACTCCTTGGCGAGCCCCAGGATGGGGACATTGCCCAGCCCCAGCTTGTCCAACTCGGCAAGGGCCGCGTTCAACTGGCCGCGTCCGCCATCGATGAGGATCAAGTCAGGCAGCCGGGGCTTGGAAGGCGGCCGGGGAACCCAGGGCGACTCGATCCCGGAACCGTCGCCGCCGAGGGGCGCTGCGGCCGCGTCGCGCAGGGCGTTGGGGGAGGCCTCGCCACGGGCCGCGCGGGACACGTCATCGACGGCTCGTTGCAGGGCCTCGGGAGATCCCTCGCCGCCGTCGCCGCCGGACGCGTCGGAAGGGTCGCGCGGCTCGGGCTTGCCCTGCCGGACCTCGCCGAGGAGGCGGGAGTAGCGGCGCCGGACGGTCTCGGCCATGCAGGCGAAGTCGTTCTGTTCCGTAACCGTCTTCATCTTGAAGCGGCGATAGTTGGCGCGGTCGGGGCGGCCGTGCCAGAAGCTGACCATGCTGGCGACCATGTAGGTGCCGCTGATGTTGGAGATGTCGAAGCCCTCGATGCGCGCGGGCGGGGATGGGAGGCCGAGGACGCGGCCCAGCTCACGGAGGTCGGCCTAGGGGTTGATGGCGACGGGGAGCTTGTAGGGGATGCGCTCGAACTTCTCGGTCTTCTGGGTGGCCCGGTCGAGGTCGGCGAGGGCGTCGCGGAGCTGGGCGGCCTTCTCGAAGTCGAGGGCGGCGGCGGCCTTGCGCATCTCGGACTCGATGTCGGAGCGCAGCTCGGCGGTGTGGCCCTGGAGGAACTCGATGCCGGCCTGGACCTGCGCGAGGTATTCATCGCGCGAGACGTTGCCGATGCAGGGCGCGGTGCAGTGCTGGAGGTTGGCGTAGAGGCAATGGCGATAGTCCGGCTCGCCCGGGGTGAGGGCGCGGCATCCGCGCAGGCGGAACTTTCGCCGCATGAGGGTGAGGGCGCGCCGGACGGACCCGCTGTGGGCGAAGGGGCCGAAGTAGATGCAGCCATCGTCCTTGCGAAGGCGCGTGAGGGTGAAGCGCGGGATGGGGTCGTTGAGGTTGACCTTGAGGAGGAGGAAGCGCTTGTCGTCGCGGAAGTCGATGTTGAAGCGGGGCTTGAACTCCTTGATGAGCTTGCCCTCGAGCAGCAACGCCTCGGCCTCGCTGCGGACGACGTGGCAATCGATGTCGTGGATGGCCTCCACGAGCGCGTTGAACTTGGGGTCCCAGCCCATGCGACGGGACGGGTGGAAGTACTGCGACACGCGGCGTCGCAGGTCACGGGCCTTGCCCACGTAGATGACGGTGCCGAAGCGGTCCTTGTGGAGATACACGCCGGGCCGGTGTGGGATTTGGGAGAGCTTGTTGCGGATGTGGTCGCTGATGGGCATGCGGCGGTCGGCGGGGGTGTTGGAAGCAAGAAGGCCCCGGGGACGACGCCCCGGGGCCTCCTCGAACACGCGCAGGATGGGCGCTAGCGAACGGCGGGGCCGGAGCCTCCGAAGAGGACAAACTCGGCGCGACGGTTCTTGGACCACGCGCCATCGTCATGACCGGGGTCGGCAGGGCGGGACTCGCCGAGGGTAACGGTGGTGATGTTGGCGGCGGAAACTCCAAGCCCGATCAGCGACTCGCGGATGGCCAGCGCACGGCGCTCGCCGAGGGCAAGGTTGTAGCCCTCGGTGCCACGTTCGTCGCAATGACCCTCGACCTGAAGCTTGGCCTCGGCATGGGACTTCATGTAATCGGCCACGGCCGCCACCTTGGCCATTTCGCTCTTCCGCACCGTGGCCTTGTCGAAGTCGAAATACACGATGTTGGCCTTCAAAGTCTCGCGATCCTCCGGGCCGCTGAAGGGCTCATCGGGCAACGGGACATTGTCCTTCGGCTCGGTCGGAGGCGGCAGGTCCTGGGGCCCCGCCGTGGCACCGGGGCCGAGGCCGGCGCCGGGGCCAAAACCCGTGCCCGTGCCCACGCCCGGGCCGACGCCGATGGGGCGTGCGGAGCCGAGTTCGGCCGTGCCACCGCGCGCGTCCGATGCCGGAAACGCGGTGAGGTTCTTGGGTTTGGTCTTGCATCCGGCGCCCGTGAACAGGGCGGCGGCGGCCACAAGGGCCCATCCAACCGTCAGGAATTGCTTCATAGGGAGTGTCGCGCGTTGAGGAAGGGAAGTCACCTTGCCCAACTGGGCTGGCCGCAACTCCCCGAGATCGTTTTCAAATCCTTTGCTTGCTTGGTGAAGGCGTCAAGCAGGGACAACTTTCTCCCGCCACCCTTCCTGCGGACCACGGCGAGGGTCCGCGAGTTGGGCGCCCAGGATGGGTCCTCCCCGGGCCCGAGAGCCACCGCCTCCCCACCGCCGGCCGGCACGCGATACACCTCGAAGTTCTCCCCGCGGCCCATCCGCGTGAACGCAATCCAGCGGCCGTCCGGCGACCAATCCGGCTCCGTCGCCCCGCGAATGCCACCCGTCGCCAGCGCCTTGGGCGTGCCCCCGCCCGCGTCCACCACCATGAGGCGGGACCCGCCGCCCTCGCTCGAAGCGAAGCACAACATGCGCCCGTCCGGGGACCAGCACGGGGACGATTCCGCCTCGCGCGTCTTGGTCACCTGGCGCAGGCCGGAGCCATTGACCGACCCCACCCAGATGTCCGGGCTGCCCGACCGGCTCAGGACCAGCGCGATGCGGCTGCCGTCGGGCGAGATCGCGGCGCCGTCATTCATGCCGTTGTAGTTGGACACCGGGGAGCGCGCGCCGGACGCCAGGTCGTGCGAGAAGATGCACGGGCGGCCGGGCTTGAAGCTCGTGTAGAACAAGGTCTTCAACCCGGGTTGCCACGCCGGCGAGCGGTTGATCGTCCCGTCCTGCGTCAACTGGAACGGGTTCGCGCCGTCATAGTCCGAAAGGTAAATCTCCGAGATCACATCGCCCCGCGCACCGCGCCGGCCCGGCTCCAGCTTGAAGGCGATCTTGGTCCGCGCGATGCCCTTCTGGCCCGGGATCCCCGCCGCGACGACGTCGTCCGCCAGCGCATGGGCCTGGAGGCGCGCAGTGCCCCCGGGATAGGCGCGTGCAAACAACGTGCGTCGCCCCTTGTCCTGCAACGTGCCCTCGACGGGGGAACCGTTCTTGCCGCTCAACGTCAACGCGGCACGCTCCGGCGACACCACGGTGAAGCCCGCCACCTCCAGGTCGAACCGCAGCGTCGCCTCCACCTCGCCCGAATAGCCCGACAACGCGATGGGCACCAACTCCGCCGCCTTCCCGCCGTCCACGATGGCGTCAAACGTCGTCTGGCCCATCGCCGCGCAGGCCATCCACGACACGATCGCCATGCTCCGCAAGCCCCTCAGGGCATCCTTCATGCTGGTCATTGGGTTCCTCCTTCCAATCTGAACTTGATCCGAAACGTCCGCTCCGAGTCCGAGGAACCGGGCGGCAACGGCTCCAGCCGACGATACCTTTGGATGACTTCGTTCACCGAGTCGTCCAGCTCGCGGATGCCGGACTTTTCCAGCACCTCGGCCCGCAGCAGCCGGCCGTCGCGCGCCACCGTGATCGACACGCCCACGTAGGCCACCGGCGCGGGCAACGAACCGGGCTTGCGCCACCGAACCTCGTAGAAGCTCTTGAGGTACGTCGCGTAGCCGATCCACACCTCGCCCCCGCCCCCTGGGCCGGGCACGGTGATCGTGGTCTCCCCGGACAACTGCTCGGTCAGCTTGCTGTGGATGCCGCCGACGGCCTTGCGCCAGCGTTCCTGGGCGGCCTGGGCGGCCACGCGCTGCGCCTCGGCGGCGGCCGCCGCCCGTTCCGCCGCAACCTCCGCCGCCGTGGGCTTGCTTGGAGCCTTGGCCACCTCGATCCGGCGCGAACGCTTGTCCGACTCCTTGGCGTTCTCCGGATTCTGCTTGCCCTTCAGCGCCGGGTCCACGTCCTGCGCCTTCTTGACGTCCTGCGAAACCTGAACCGTTCGCTCGACGCGGGGCGTGGGCGGGGGCACCGGCGTTGGCCGCACGGTTTCCCTCGGGGTCTCGCGCGCCTGCGGCGGCGGCACCGGGCGAACGGGCGGAGCGGCCGGCCGATCGGGCGTCCTCGGCGCCGGTGGCGGAGGCGTGGGCGTCCCACCACCCGCGCCCGCGCCATCCGTGATCCGCACCCCTTCGAGACTGACCAACTCGATGGGAGGCATGGAACCCGGATCGAACGCGCGCCGCGTCGCCAGCACGGAGGCCAGCATCAACGCCGCCAACAAGGCCGCGTGGGCTGCCGCGGATCCCGCCAAGCAACGCTGCTCCACGGTCCTCATCGGCGCGGCGCCTCCGTCGCGATGTCAAACCGCGTGATCCCGTTCCGCCGCGCCGCGTCGATGATCTCCACCGGGTACCGGAACTTCCCCTCCCGGTCAGCCCGGATGCGCACGATCAACTCCGGGTTGCGCGCGTACTCCGACTTCAGTTCGCGCTCCAGCGCGTCGATGCCGCCCATGCGCCGCCCGCGCAGGTAATACACGCCATCCGGCCCGACCTCGGCCGACACGACGCTTTTGGGGTCGATGGAGGGGCGGGCGCTGCCGCCGACGGGGAGCTTGAGGGGGATGCTTTGCTCCAGGAGCGGCGTGGTGATGACGAAGATGATGAGCAGCACGAACGCGAGGTCGAGCAGGGGGGTGATGTTGATCTCGTTCAACGTCACCAACTGGTTGCGCTGGGAGAAGCGCCTCATGCGAGCCCTCCCGGAGAGGCAGGCCAGCCGGCCAACGGCGTGTGAGACCTGCCAAAGATCACCCAAAGCCCCGCCAACGCCGCGATCAACACCACGATGATCCCGAGCCCCACCCACATGCGGCCATCAGACCAGCGCGACTCGCGTGGGTTCGACCGTTGGGCCTTGCGCATCCGCCGGCCGCAGCGCTGGCAGGCCGTGTCGGACCGCCGGTTCTTGGCGTCGCAGGCTTGGCACACCACCCAAAGCCGCGCGCCACAACCCAAGCAATGCGCCAGCGCCGCATCGTTGCCGAGGCCGCACTTCACGCATCGGACGCGTCCGCCCGGAGCCAACGACGCGTCCACCACGCCCGCGCCGCCCGCGAGATCCACCTGCCCTTCGCTGTCCCGACCCGCTCTCATTCGTCCCGCAAGTGCTCCGTCTCCATCCGCGACGCCAGGGACTGGGCAAAGTTGTCGAGCTCGACGGTCAGGACCCGCAACGTGTGGACCAGCCAGTTGTAACCGAACATGGACGGGATCGCGACCAGCAGGCCCGCCACCGTCGTCACCAACGCCGCCGACACGCCCGGGGCCATCGCGGCGAGGTCGGCCTTCTGCTTCACCGCCACGCCGCCGAACGTGTCCATCACGCCCCACACCGTGCCCAGCAACCCCAAAAACGGGCCGCCGGACACCGCGATCGCCAACAGGATCAGGCCCGACTCGAGCCTCAGGGACTCTCGTGCCACCGCCCCCTCCATCGACCGCTTGATGTGCTCCATCGACTTGATGGACAGCTCCGGCTTGCGCGATCCGTCGGGGTTCTTGAGACGCGCCTCCAGCTCCACGCAGGCGTCTTGGTACACCGAGAACAACGGGCAACCTACCACCTGCAACCGGCGTTGGTGGATGTCCAGGACCGCGCGCTGCTGGCGGAACTCCGACTCGAAGTGCTGGTTCAGCCGCTTGGCCCGGCGCATTTGCAACGCCTTCGCGGCCATTGTGGACCACGCGAAGATCGAAAACACCGCCAGCACCAGGATGATGACCTGCGCCTCCACCGTCGCCAGGCTCCAGATCTGGGCCAGCGATAGCTTCTGCTGCCCCGCCGCCGCCAGCATGCCCCACGTCATGTTCATCGTGTCGTCGCGCCCGAAACCGCCCGCCTTCGCCTTGCTCCACGCGCACGCGTGGTCGTCCAAGGCTGAAGAAACGAACCGCCCTTGTGTTCAAGCAAACGCCCCGGCAACGCAAGGTTGAACGTCTCGCGCGGCCTGCCCGGACCCATCCTCCACGTTACACGCCCTGCCCCGCCCCAAGCTCCTGCACCGAGGCCCCCACCTCCCGAAGGTCCATCTCATGCACCTCAAACCCCTCCCCGATCCCGCGCAGCAACGTAATCGTCAGCTCCCCGCCCAGGTGCTCCCGGAACTCGTCCAGGCCGCCCACCACCACCAGCCGCCCCGACGCGTCCCGCAACCCCAGCTCCGGGCAATACAACGCAAACCCCAGCCCCCGCAACACCGCCAGCACCCGCGACGCCGCCCCCGCCGAAAGATACCCCCGTCGCCGCGCATACACTGTGTCCAGCGCAATCCCCACCGCCACTGCCTCCCCGTGCCGGATCCGGTACTCCGACAATTGCTCCAGCTTGTGCGCCGACCAATGCCCGAAGTCCAGCGGCCGCGCGCTCCCCATCTCGAACGGGTCCCCGCTCGTCGCAATATGCCCGAGGTGCAGCTCCGCGCTCCGCCGGATCAGGTGCCGCATCGGCCCCGGCTCAAACCGGGCCAACTCCGCCACGTGCGCCTCGATCCAGTCAAAGAAGCCCCCGTCCCGAATGCACGCCACCTTCACCGCCTCCACGTAGCCCGCGCGCTTGTCCCGCTCCGGCAACGTCGCCAGCAGCGTGAAGTCGTTCAGCACCGCAAACGGCGGCGCAAACGTCCCAACGAAGTTCTTCTTCCCGAACGCGTTGATCCCGTTCTTCACCCCCACCCCGGAATCATCCTGCGCCAACGTCGTCGTGGGCACCCGCACATGCCGCACGCCTCGGTGCGCCGTCGCCGCCGCCAGCCCTACCATGTCCAGCAACGCGCCCCCGCCCACCGCCACCACGTACCCGTGCCGGTCCACATGGTGCCGGTCAATCAACGCGTGGATCTCGGACACCCGGAAGTACGCGTTCTTCACCGCCTCGCCCACCGGCACCACCACCGGCGGGCACACCATCCGGAACGCCCCCGGATGCGCCGCCGCATAGGCCTGGATCAACGGCACCAAGTCCGGCCGCGCCGCCGCCAAGGCCTCCTCGACGATCACCAACACCTTCGCGGGCCCGCCCGGGCCGCCCGGCAGGCTCTCGCGAAACGTGGGGTTCGCCGCGTCAAAGAGGTGGTCCGTGAAACGAACCTGCAACCTCCACTCGACGCGGATCGTGCG
Source organism: Verrucomicrobiota bacterium (assembly GCA_046090125.1). Taxonomy (GTDB): domain Bacteria; phylum Verrucomicrobiota; class Verrucomicrobiia; order Limisphaerales; family UBA9464; genus UBA6176. The sequence continues at coordinate 403 of JBJSZF010000044.1, read as the reverse complement.
TTCAAGGACCGACATGGACGCGACGCCTCAGCGCGTGGGCGAGTAGTCCGTCGCCGCCAGGAACACGGACTTCACCCCGCCCGGGGCCGTCAGCGAGCCGCCCGCCGCCTTCTCCGAGGCCTCGCGCGCCGCCTTCCAGCCCGGGTCCTTGCCAAACGCGTCAAACGACGCCTTGGCCGCCTCGCGCGACGCATGCACCAGGAAGTACTCCAGCATCACATCCGCGTGCGGCTGGTCCGCCATCCGATGCAGGTACAGCCAGTTCCGCATCCCATGCTTGGCGAACAGGCGGATCGTGTGGTCGCGGAACCGCGCGTCGAGGTTGGCGAGGCGGCCCGGCGGCGTCGTGTACGAACGCAGCTCGAACACGCCGCCCTTCGACAGGTTCCCCATGGCCTGGGCC
>JBJSZF010000043.1:0-9384 GCA_046090125.1 Verrucomicrobiota bacterium | reverse complement strand
CTCGTCATTCGAGAAAAACTGGGCCAACCACGTCACGTCCCGCGCCGTCCCGTCCGGCCAATGCGCCCGTACCACCAACGACCGCGCGTCCCCCGCCCGGTATGTCCGGTCCCCCGGCAACACCTCCAGCCGATCCGGGTCCGGCTCCCGGTCCGTCGGCAACGGGCCCGGCGCGCGCGCCGCGATCCAGTCGCGCAGCACGCGATGCTCGCGCGACCCCTCCTCCATCCGCACCAACCCCTCGTGCGGCACGCGGCCCAGCGGCTTCGCGATCAGCAACGATCCCTCCGGGTCCGACGGGTCCACGCGGCGCCCCGCCAGCTCCTCCGTGATCCATCGATGGTCCAGCTCCGGCGCATAGCCGCGCAGGCTCAGGCGAAAGCCGTTCTGGCCCGCCATCTTCCCATGGCACGCGCCTTGGTTGCACCCCAGCCGGGTCAGCAACGGCAACACCTCCCGACGAAAGCTCGGCGCTTCCTCGCGCCCTTCGCCCACAACCACGTCCACGGCGTTCGACGCGCCGCCCATCGAGCACCAAACCCGCGCACGCCCCGCCCCAATCCCCTCGATCACGCCCCGTTCATCGACGCGCGCCACGCTTGGATTCGACGACGTCCAGCGCGCGGGCCCCGTCGCCGGTAGGCCCGTCGTCTCGACCAACACGCGATGCAACTCGCCCACGCCCTGCAAGGAAACCGCAGTGGGAAGCACGGCCACCGCGGCCATGCACGCGCCCTCCGCACCGTCCCCGCCGTTCGTGCGTGGCATCCCCGCAAGGATCGCGGCAAGGCATAGGAAGCCGGCCATCCATGGTCCACGGTGAAGGCGCATCGATCAACATCGTGCTCCCGCCGCCACCACCTCGCCAGCACGGAATGGGGACGCCGCCTCGACGCCATCCCGCACCCCGCCACTTGCTCCCGCCGCCTCACCCCTCGCGGACGCACGACGCAATGTCCGTGAGGCCAAACGTGCAGCGATCGACCCGGAGCATGGGCTCGTGGCCGGGCTCACGCCCGACTTCCAGAAACAAGCCTTCCTCGGCCAACCGAAGGACGCCCCTCAACTGACAGCCATCCTTCAACTCGATGCGCACCGGATGCCCGAGCGGCAATCCCAGCCGCCGCCCAGCCTCGGTCATGGCCGCCCGACGCCGTTCCTGCCAGGTCGCGTACCCATCGCCCCTGGCGCCGGGAGCATCGAACGGGAGTTCCCCTTGCGCTGGGCCCGACGCCGGCCCGCCAACGCCGCCCGAGCCGCGTGCGCCACCTCTGGGATCTTCCTCGTCCATCGCCTTGCCGTTCCTCGTTCCGTGCCCATCCAACCGCCGGAGCGCCAGAGCGCAAGGCTCATGTCACGTCGCGCGGATTGCCACGCCCTCATTTCGGGTGATGCCTTCGGCACGGCGTCCATGGCAGGGTCCGCTCCAGCGACATGATCCCAGTCCAGCATCTTGCCTGCCTCGTGGCCGGCCAGCCCGTCTTGGGCGGACCCGCCCTCGTCGTCCGCAGCCCTTATTCCGGGGAGGTTTCCGGCACCGTGGGCACCGTGGGCCGTGCCGAGGCCGACGCGGCCTTGGCGGCCGCCATGGAATTCACGGCGACACCCACCCGCTACCAACGCTCCGAGATCCTCGAACGCACCCGCACGGCGTTGGAGGCCCGGCGCGAGGAGTTCGCACGCATCATCACGTCCGAGGCCGGCCTGGCCCTGCGCGAGGCCCGCTATGAGGTCGGGCGCACCGTGGACGTGCTGCGCTTCGCCGCCATGGAGGCGCTTCGGGACGACGGCCAGGTGTTCTCGTGCGACGTCTCCGCGCAGGGAAAGCCACGCAAGATCTTCACCACGCGCGAGCCCCTGCGTTGCGCCGTGGCCATCACCCCCTTCAACCATCCCCTCAACCAGGTCGCCCACAAGGTCGCCCCCGCCATCGCCGCCGGCACGCCCATGGTGCTCAAGCCGTCGGAGAAGACCCCCTTGGTCGCCCTCCGCTTCGCCCAGCTCCTGCACGAGGCCGGGCTGCCCGGACCCATGTTGTCCGTCCTGCTCGGACCCACGCACGAGGTTGCCGAGCACCTCGTGCGGCATCCCGGCGTCGAGGTCGTCGCCTTCACCGGTTCCGTCCCCGTGGGCAAGCGCATCGCCGCCACCGCCGGCTACAAGAAGCTCGTCCTGGAACTCGGCGGCAACGACCCCTTGATCGTCCTCGACGACGCCGACCTCGACCTCGCCGTGACGCTGGCGGCCGAGGGCAGCTACCGGAACTCCGGCCAACGCTGCACCGCCGTGAAGCGCATCCTCGTCCAGCGCGGCATCCTCCCCGCCTTCACCGAGCGCCTCGTCGCACGCACCGCTGACTACGTCTGTGGCGACCCCATGGACGAGGCCACGCGCGTGGGAACCGTCATCGACGAGGCCAGCGCCCGTCACCTCGAGGAGGTCATGGCCGAGGCCGTCGCATCCGGGGCCCGCGTCCTCGCGGGCGGCCGCCGCTCCGGCGCACTTCTCCAACCCACCGTCATCGCCGACGTCCCCCGCGACGCACGCATGGTCGTCTCCGAAAGCTTCGGTCCGCTGGCCCCCATCCTCCCCGTGGACGACCTCGACGACGCCCTCCGCCTCGCAAACGCCACCGCCTACGGCCTCAGCTCCGGCGTCGTCACGCGCAACCTCGAGCACGCGCTCAAGGCCGTCCGCACCCTCCGTTGCGGCACCGTCAACATCAACGAGGTCCCCGGCTTCCGCATCGAGTCCAGCCCCTTCGGCGGTATCAAGGACTCCGGGCTCGGCATCAATGAGGGCGTCGTCGAGGCCATCAAGGGCTACACCTACGTCAAGACCTTCAGCCTCCCTTGGTGATGCACTTCCACCCCATCCCAAACTCCCCGGCAACCAACCCGCCCTTGCGGTGTTCCCAAGGGGTGCCGCACCCTCAGCTCATGGACCGTCGCACGTCCCCGTCCCGCGCCGCCGCCCTCGCCCTCGCCCTCGCCCTCGCGGCAGCGAATGCCCCGGCGCTCGCCCGCCAAGCCCCTGCGCCCGATGCCCCTGCCGCACCGCCCGCCACGTCCCCGCCCGCCACGGACCCGTCGGCCGGCACCGCCAACGTTCTATCCGCCGCCGCCACCCACCCCTTCACCATCATCCCCAACCGCAACGGCTTTCGCATCCAGCCCCCGCCTCCGCCTCCACCCCCCGTCGAGGAAATCCCCAAGACCCCGCCGCCGCCCCCGTCCAACGTCACCTTGACGGGCTTCACGGTGTGGAAGGGCAAGAAGCAGGTGTACCTCCAGGTCGCGTCCGCCGCCGGAAAGCCCTCGGATTACCTGACGCTGGGCGAGGACGAGGCCCAGGGCGACGTCCACGTGCTCGAGATCGACCCCAAGCGCGAGACCGTGAAGCTCAACAACGCCGGGCAGGAGGTCACCCTCAACTTCAAGGACAACGGGGCCAAGGCCGTGGGCTCCCCAACCCCCGCCCCAGGCGCACCCAACTCCATCCCCAGCCCGGTCGCCTCCGCCATCGCCGCCAACAACGCCCGCCTCATGCAAGGAGCACCCGGGTCCGGTGGCCCCACCGTCATCGGACGCGGTGGCGTCACGGCCAATGAGGCCGCCGTGGGCCAGTTCCCCGGAGCCGTTCCCCTCAACGGCGGCGTTGCCGTCCCCATGTCCAGCCCCGCCTTCAACAGCACCCTGCCCGGCTTCAACTCCGGCATCCCCAACTCCGGCGGCGCATCCATCCCCAACAATTCCGTCACCGTGGGTGGCCAAGCCCTCGAAAGCACCACCGCCGTCCCCATGGTCCCCGGCCAAGACCGCATCATCAACGGTCGCCGCATCCCGGCGCCACCGCCCTTGCCCATTCCGACCGGCCCCATCCCCACCCCGGGTAACTGACCCGCCGGCCGCCCGCGCCCGTTGCCACGCCTCGCGTTCTGGATGGTTCCAAGCCTTTCCGGCAGGCACGAAACGTTCCGGAACCATCGCCCTCTACCCTGCGGTGTTCGCACCGGCTGCATCCGAGCCCGCAGCACCCGCAGGCCTCTCCGGCCCGGCGGAGGAGAGCACCTCGATCAGGTACTGGAGTTCTACGGCGGGGTCTTCATGGTCGGGCAACGTCTGACGGATTTCGTGGAGCACCGCCTCGCGGAACCGTCGACGCAGGCGGTGGATGGCCACCTTGATCGCCCCCTCGGAAAGGCCCAGCGACCGGGCGGCCGCCGCCGGATCCCCGGCATGGCCTTCCAGCCATGGCTTGAGCTGCTCAAACAGGCCGGCACGTCCTGACCCGGCATAATCGGCGGCGACCGCGTTGAGGCTGCGCTCGATGACCGTGAGCGCCCAACCATGGTCGAAGCGCGCCGTGTCCGAGCCGGAATCCTCAAACGCCGGCTCATCCGGCGATCCCAGCTCGATCGGCTCATGGACGACGCCACCGCCGCGGCGCACGTGCGACTCGGCCAACCGCCGGTCCTTCAGGAACCGCCGCAGCGCGACCAGCAGGTAAGACCGGAACTTCCCGCGCTCGGGATCGACCTGCCCGATCCGGTCGCCGGCCAGCAGGTGCGCAAAGAACGCCTGCGTCAGCTCGCGCGCCATGTCGTCGTCCATCCCATGGCCCCTCAGGTGCCGGAACACGGGGTTCCAGTAGCCGCCGCAAAGGTCGGAGAGGGCGGCGCGTGCCTCCGGGGAAGTCCCCCGTGCCCGGATCACCATCGACCAACGGGTGGGAGCGAAGAACGGGCTGGGACTGGAATCCTCCATACGTCAGCGGCGGGGCATCCACGGTGTGGGCACGGACTCGGGCGGCCCCCCCTCGGGGTTCTCCATGCCCTTGCGCACGAGCTGGGGACGAAGGAAATGCGAGGGCAGCGCCATTCGAAGTTCCCCGAGGCGGATCTGCACGACCTCGGTCTGGTTCCGTTCCTCGCCCGGCTTGAAGCGCTCGAAGAGGGTCACGTCTCGGGCGCTGTCCACGTCGGGTGCGATGAAGCGATCCAGCAACTGCCTGCCGAGCTGGAGGCGGGCCGGATCCCCGGCATGGGCCGCGAGCACGATCGCGATCGCGGCCACCCCTTCCCGGGAGACCCGATGGGAGTGTCCGGCGAGCATGAACTCGAAACGCACCGGGACGGTTCCCGGGGCCGCAAGAAACGTCAGGAACGGTTGCAGCGCTTCCACGGCGAGCGCGGGCTTCCCATTCTGGCTGACTTCATCGGTGGCGGTCCAGAAGACCTCGGCCAGCGATCCGTGGGCAACGCGGCACGCCTGGGGAGAGGACACGTCCATGACGACGGTCACTCCCCAGCCTTGCAGCGCGCGGGCCGCCGCCGGGGAGAGGACCATTCCGGGCGGGAGCGGAACCCCCTGGGTTGCCCATGCGGACAAGGAACCATCCAGCTCGAGGGGAAGAGGACCGTCGTCGCGCAGTTTCCGGACCTGATTCTGAGCCCAGAGGAACTCCGTCTGGAGATAGAGGGCCAGCTCGTTGGAACTCATGGGTTGGACGCTTCCATCGAAAAGAAGGACGTCCTGCGGGCCGGCGTCCGGAGTGGCCTGGGGGAAGGCGAGGACGGGCGATTGCCGCTTGGGATTGCCGCCCAGATAGACAAAGGGGCGATGGGAAGATGGGTGGGCAGCGGCGAGGCCGAAGGTGTGGAGGCTGGGAGGGAGGCAGCCGACGCGGTTGGAGGCTTCCTGGAGCAGGGGAAACAAGTTGGCAAGGGCCTGTACCGCGTCGGTGGCACGCGCGCCATGGCGGCCCCCGTTTGCGCTGCGCGCGGGTGGAGGACTGTACGCCCAGTTGGTCCTGCTCTCGAGCGAGTTGGTCTCGCCAGAGGTCCGCAGGCTCGGCGGAAGCATTCCCATCCGGTTCGATGCGCCTTGGATGAGGTCGGACAACGGCCTGAGATGGGCATTGGTCGAAACTGTTTGAAACTCCTCGAAGGACATCGGCTTGGGCCTGAGCAAGAGGTTGATCAGCAGCCACAGGACGAGGGGAAGGACGGTCCAAATCAGGAAGGACTTCAGCACGGGATACCGTTGCCGACCCGGCGCCCTGAAGCGAAGCGCTCGGATCCCCATGGCCAGGAGCGTGATGAACGAGAAAAGCATCACCACCCCAACGAGGCCACCGCCTATGGTGATCGCCGCGGACTTCAGCCCATCCCCCTGAATGGCCGGGATGGTGAGATGATTCACATACGCGACGACCGCGAGGGCGGGGACGGCGGGCGCCAACGCAAACGCCATGGAGCGCAGCTTTTGCCGCGTCCCTTGGCCGAGCTGTTCCTTCTCAATGGCCTGGACGGCCGCAAGCCCGGCAGCCGCCATCGCGTCGCGGATGGTGCGGTGCCACTCCTCGACCAAGCCTTCGCCCTGCACGAGCGGCAACTTGGGATCATGGGGCGCCAGGAGGATGCAGGACTCGCACCCGTCGGCGACGAAGCGCACCGCCACGTACTGGATCAACGGATGAAGGAACCATGGGAGCCTGCCAATGGACAGTCCCGTGACCTGGGCCAGCGGGATGGTGCAGCTTCGCTCCGGGCTCGTGAACACGAGTTGGCCCGATTCCAGCCGAAGGCTGCCGTCGTGGGGGAACGCATGGAAGGTGCCCCTCCAGGAACGGAGATGCCCGGGCGTGGTGACTTGGCAATCAACGACCCCTGCCGATGGAGCCTTCGGGGGCGCGGCCGGCGTGGATTCCAGCGACTCGACCTCATGCCGCACCTGACGGGCGGACTGTTGCCGCAGCTCGCGTTCCTTGCTCAGCGCCCGGAAGACGATCTCGTCGATGCGCGCGTCCAGCGCGGCCTTCACCGACGGCGCGGGAAACCGCCCGAGCGGCAGCTCGCCCGTCAGCAGCTCGTACAGCACCACGCCCAGCGAGTAGATGTCCGCCCGATGATCGACGGACCCGGGCCTCTCGATTTGCTCGGGGGCCATGTAGTGCGGCGTCCCCACGCGCTGGCCCGTCTGCGTGAGCGTGAACTGGTCGGGTGACTCGTGGACCCCGACAAGCTTCGCGATCCCGAAGTCGGCGATCTTCGGGACCCCGCGTGCGTCGAGCAGGATGTTCTCGGGCTTGATGTCCCGGTGCAGGATCCCCTGCGAATGGGCGTACTGGAGGGCGTCGCAGAGCTGCGGGACGAGCGCGAGGGTCTCGGCGGGGCTGAAGCGCGCCGACCGCATCGCCTGCCGCAGGTTCGCGCCCTCCACGAACTCCATGAGCAGGTAGCAAAAGCCGCCGGCGCGCCCGAAGCCGTGCACGGCGACGATGTTGGGATGCTGGAGGCGGGCGAGCGTCCGCGCCTCGCGCTCGAAGCGCTCGACGAAGGCGGGCTCGGCCGCCAACGCCGCCGGAAGGAGCTTCAGCGCGGATTCCCGCCCGTCGGCGCGACTCCGGACTCGATACACGAACCCCATCCCGCCCACGCCCGCCAACCCCATCACCTCGAATCCGGGAAAGGCGGCGGCAACCTCCGCAAGCGAGGGCGGAGCCTGCCTGGCGGATGTCGTGCCCGCGTCGGTTTCCGTGGCGGCGGCGTTCAGGACGCAACGGGCGCAGAGCTGCCCGGGTGCGTCCGCCGGGATGGCGGCGGCGCAGTGAGGACACACACGACCCGGCATTGGAGATTCAACATTCATGCACCCGACAACTGGGAGATCGCGCGGCACGCATTACAGCCTGGACGAACTTTTTTGCGATCTTTCGGGTTTCGGTGGGCGCCACGAGCTCCTCTCCCGGGTGCAGGGTTTCCAGGAGGGCGCGGAGCCCAACGCCATCCATCCCCGTGCACCGTGCCCGAACGGGGCAGCTTCGGTCTCAATGCCAAGGATTCCCGGAGCGACGTGCGGCAGCTTCATCAACGCCCCAGACCCTGCCATGCCGAGCCCTGCGCTTCGATGGGCAAACAGCGCACGCGCCGTGGCCGTGGACGAAGCCGAACCTTCACACCCAGCCCCGGGCCGGTGTACAAGCTCCGTGCAGTGTGCGCGATGCCATGCCATGCCTTGCCGAAAAAAGACGCGTCCCGGAATGACCCGGCGTCATGCCCTAAGCACACCATCCATCGGTCGGTCGAGGAAACCGCGTCGGCAGAACGTGGACCGCTGCCACGTCCGGCGCACGGCCCTCCAAGGGTGAGATACCGGTCCATGGCGTCCTGAAACCTGCCGCACGCTTCCCATCCATGTCCGCGACAAACTTCAACACCAAGAACGACACCTATCGGAAGCTGATGGGCAACGGACTGACGTACCGCATCCCCCGCTTCCAAAGGGACTACAGCTGGACGGAGGAGGAGTGGGAGGACCTGTGGATGGACATCCAAGGCGTCCTCGACCCGGGCGGCGAGCCCGCGCACTACATGGGCTACCTCGTGCTTCAGTCGGAGAACGACAAGACGTTTGACGTCATCGACGGGCAGCAACGGCTGACGACGCTGGCCCTCATCACCTTGGCCGTCCTCAAGAACCTCCAACGCCTCATCGAGGCGAGGCAGGACCCGGACCGCAACGCGCAGCGCCTCGACCAAATCCGCCAGACCTACATCGGCTACCTCGATCCCGTCACGTTGGTGTCGCGATCAAAGCTGACGCTGAACCGGAACAACGACGACTACTACCAGTCCTACATCGTCCCGCTGGGCCACCTGCCCGTGCGGGGCTTCCGGGCGTCGGAACACGCCCTGCGCAAGGCATTCGAGTGGTTCGACCGCCAGGTTGCCCAACACATGGCGGCGGACGGCGGGGACCCGGGTGTCGCGCTGGCTCGGTTCGTCGAGTCCATGAGCGACAAGCTCTTCTTCACTGTCATCACCGTCACGGACGAGCTCAACGCCTACAAGGTCTTCGAAACCCTCAACGCCCGCGGCGTGCGGCTCTCCGCCACGGACCTCCTCAAGAACTACCTGTTCTCCGTGCTGCACCGGGATGGACGTCATGAACAGGAGCTGAAGGCCCTGGAGAACCGTTGGGAGGCCATGGTCGGCCGCCTCAGCGGCGAGAGCTTCCCGGACTTCCTGCGCGCCCATTGGAACAGCCGCTTCCCGTTCGTGCGCCAAACCGAGCTGTTCAAGACCATCCGGGGAAAGATCGCCACCCGCGACGCCGTGTTTTCGCTCATTCGCGACATGGAACAGGACATGGATGCCTACCTCGCGCTGACCCAGCCAGAGGCGTCCTCGTGGCCGGCCGCCCAAAAGCAACATGCGGCCGAGCTGCGGATGTTCGGCGTGCGCCAGCCATTCCCGCTCCTCATGGCCGCCCGCCGCGCGCTGGGTGATGGCGTGGCGTTCGAGACCGTGCTCCACGCCTGCGTGGTGATTTCCCTCCGCTACAACGTCATCGGCGGCCAGCCCACCCACGACCAGGAACG
>JBJSZF010000042.1:0-1187 GCA_046090125.1 Verrucomicrobiota bacterium | reverse complement strand
AGTTCATCCCGTTGTCCGCGCTCAACGGCGACAACGTGGTGTCCCCCTCCGCCCACACGCCCTGGTACGAGGGACCCACGTTGCTGGGCCATCTGGAGTCCGTGCACATCGCCAGCGACCGCAACCTCCACGGCCTGCGCTTCCCCGTGCAGTGGGTCAACCGCCCCAACAACCCCCGCGACCCCCGCCTGCACGACTTCCGCGGCCTCAGCGGGCAAATCTCCGGCGGCATCGTGCGCGTGGGCCAGCGCGTCATGGTCCTTCCCTCCGGCCTCAAGAGCACCGTGGAGGAAATCTGGACCTACGACGGCCCCTTGCAGGAGGCCTTCTGTCCCCAGGCCATCACGCTCCGCCTCAAGGACGACATCGACGTGTCCCGCGGCGACATGATCGTGGCCTTGGAGCACATGCCGGGCATGGCGACGGACCTGCACGCGCGCGTCTGCTGGATGCATCCCAAGCCCTTGGTCGCCGGGCGAAAGTTCCTGCTCAAGCACGCCACGCAGACCGTCCAGGCAATGGTGGCCTCGCTGGAGGGCCGCATCGACATCCACACCTTCGAAACCGTCGATGCGCCCGCCGAGCTGGCCATGAACGACATTGGCACCCTCCGCATCCGCACCGCGAAGCCCGTGGTGTTTGACGGCTACGAGGGCAACCGCCTTACCGGCTCGTTCATCCTCATCGAGCCCGGCACGAACCTCACCGTCGCGGCCGGAATGTTGCTTCCCCCCAACGAGACCGTCCGGCCCGAGTACAACGACTTCGCCATTTGACCCGGCAGCGGCGGCGGTTGGCCGTCGCCGCCTCGGCGGATTTGCGAGGATCGGCTGCGGCTGCTGGAGGCTCCTTGGAAGAGCAACCTACCGCAGGCCCATGTTTCCATGGCCCACGAGAGGCCTTGGAAGGCCTTTTACCCTAGAAACGGCAGTCAAAGAGAGGGTGCCAAAACGAGGAAACGCCCTTCCCATGGGGTCGGTCGGGCTCATGGACAGGGCCCCAGGGGCTCACCCTGCGGGTGCGGTCGAGGTAGGCCCGGTCCGGCTATAGGGGTAGGGATGGGGCTTTCGCCCCACCCCTCCCTCCGAACCGGACGGGCGGATCTCCCGCATCCGGCTCTCCAGTCGGCGAGTCCCCGCATCGGCGGGACCGACCCACTCAGCCCTGGGCAAGGCTAACGAGATTGC
>JBJSZF010000041.1:0-5532 GCA_046090125.1 Verrucomicrobiota bacterium | reverse complement strand
GGACGATCTGGAACATGGGCGGGGAAGGGGACGGGGAAGGTGGCGGAGCCGTCTCGGCTCCGGGGCAAGAGGAAGGGGGAGGGATAAAGGGGGAAGGATGAAGGATGAAGGATGAAGGGGGGAGCTATGGGGTGGGTTGGGCGAGGCGGCGGGCGCGGTCGCGGCGGGCGTCCCAGACGGGCTTGAGGGCGGGGAGCTCGCGGCCGAGGCGGTCGTAGAGGCCGTCGGCCTCGAGGTAGCGGCGGCGTTCCTCGAGGAGTTGGCCGGCGGCGATGCCGGCCTCCTAGAGGAGGCGGGGCGGGACGGACTCGCCGGGGCGCAGGAAGCCGGCTCCGAGGACGACGTCGAGGTAGTGCTTGAGGGCGCGTTCGTGGAGTTCGGAGGCCTCGGCGGGGCCCTTGCTGGAGGCCATGCGCTCGCAGGCGGCCCCGATGCCGACGAGGGCCTTGGCGCGGGAGGCGACGTCGGCGGCGGGGGATTCGAGGATGCGCTGGAAGAGCTCGATGGCGCGGGAGGTGGCGAGGGGGGATTGGGCGGCGAGCTGGAGGTGGCAGTAGGCCATGCGGCCCCAGGCGGCGACGACGACGGGTTGGTTGGTGAAGCGGGCGGCCCCGGTGAAGGCCTCGAGGGCCTCGGAGAACCCGGCGAGGGGGGCGTTGGTGCCGGGGGGCAGGGCGGCGAGGCGGGCCTCGCCCAGGTAGAAGTAGCCGGAGGCGCGCTCGGGCTCGGGGGTGGCGGGGTCGTTGAGGAGGTCGAGGAGGTATTGGATGGCGTTGGTGGAGCTGCCGCGGGCGAGGGCGGCCTGGCTGGCAAGGAGGCGGGCGCGCTGGGCGGCGGCGGAGCCCTTCCAGAGGGAGTTGGTGAGGACGCCGACGTAGGCGAGCTCGGCCTGTCCGAAGTCGCCGTGGTTGTAGAAGTGGGTTCCGAGCCAGAGCTGGGCGGTCTGGGAGAGGGCGTTGGTGGGGAATCGCAGGGCGAGGGCGCGGAACTGTTCGACGGCGTTGGTGGCGAGGCCGGACTCGGCGGAGGCATAGGCGCGGTCGTACTCGGCCTGGGGCAGGGAGGGGTGGTTGGTGTAGCGGGCGACCCAGCCGTCGAGCTCGCGGAGGGCGGGCTGCCATTGGCGCTCGGCGATGAAGGCGGAGGCGAGGGCGAGGCGGACGCTGGCGGTGACGGGGACGTCGGGGAAGCGCTCGGCGAAGCGGGACAACAGCTCGCGTCCGGAGGCGGCGGCCCCTTGCTGGACGAGGGATTGGCCGACGAGGAGGGCGCTGCGGCCGGAGACCTCGGCGTCGGGATGGGTCTGGAGGAGTCGTTCCATGGCCCGGCTGGCGGCGGCCCCGTTGGTGGCGGCGATGGCGGCGGCGATGGCTTGTTGCCAGGCCAAGGGGCGGAGCTCGCGGGTGACGACGGGGTCGTTGGTGTAGCCCTCGGCGACGGCGAGGAAGTGGGGAAGGGCGGCGGCGGGCTCGCCGCGGAGGAGGGAGGCGTCGCCGAGCTTGAACCGTGCGGTGGCTTGCTCGGGGGAGGGCGGCAGGGCCTCGGCGGCCTTGCGGAAGGCGGCGTCGGCCTCGATGAGGCGGACGGGCTGGCCAAGGCCTTCCTCCCAGAGGCACCAGCCGCGCAGGTATTGGATGGGGCCGGCGAGGTCGGCGGGGGGCCGGTTGGTGAGGAGGGCGTCGAGCTGGCCAAGCACGAGGGCGGGGAGTGCGGCGACCTCGGCGGGGACGGTGGGCTGGGTGCGGGCGGCGGCGTACTGCCGGAACAACACTTGCCCGAGGAGGAGGCGCACGGGATGCCAGTCGGGATCCAGGGGGCGGCCGGCGAGGAAACGTTCGAGACGGGCGCGGGCAACGGCGAGGTTGGCGCGGTCGAGGAGGGCCTTGCCGACCTGAAGAATGGCCTCGCGCTGGAAGGCGGGGGGCATCTCGGGGGCGGTGTTGCGTTCCCACAAGGGCTCGGCGCGGTCGGGTTGGCCGGATTCGAGATGGGCGCGGGCGGCGAGGGCGTGGGCCTCGGCCTTGCGGACGGCGTTGGTGGAGGCGTCGGCGAGGGCGAGGAGGGCCTCGGCGGCCTTCATGCGTGGGTCGGGGAGCTTGGCGTCGAGGGCGACGTCATGCCGGAGGCGTTCGAGGCGCCAACGGGCGTCGGGGTCGGTGGCGTTGGGGCGTGCGGCGTCGAGGGCGGCGAGGGCGGCGGGGTGTTCGCCGGTTCGTTGGCGGGCCTCGGCGAGGAGGAGGAGGCCTTCGAGACGGGCCTCGGCGGGGGCGGCGTTGGCGGCAAGCGCGGCCTGGAAAAGGGACGCGGGGGAGCCGATGCGGTCGCGGGCGGCGGCGGCGTCGCCGGAGCGCAGCAAGGAGAACGCCTCGCGGAGGCTGGCGTGGAGGCGGTTGGTGGAGGCGGGGAAGTCCTTGAGGAAGCCGGAGAAGGCATCGGCGGCGGCCTTCCATTGGCCGGAGGCGAGGGCGGCCTCGGCCCGAGCGAGGCGGGAGCGCTCGAGGGCGGCGTCGCGCAGCGGGGAGGTGGGGAAGCGCTCGGCGAGGGCGGCGAAGTCGTCGGCGGCACGCTGGAAGAGGCGGCCGTCCATGGCGCGGAGGGCGGCGTCGAAGGCGAGCTGGTCCGGGGTGGGTTCCTGGGCGCGGAGCCCGTGGAGCACGGCGGCGAGAAAAAGGAGGGCGGCAAGCCAAGGGGCCGGGTGGCGTCGGGCCGGGCCGACGCCCCCGGGGAACCGCGGCGCGTTGGAGGGCCCGTCAGGCATGGGGGGCAACGTTGGGGGCGTTCGGGTGGAGGATTCGATTCAAAAAGCGGCCGGTGTGGCTTTCGGGGCAACGGGCAACCTCCTCGGGGGTGCCGCAGGCGACGACGCGGCCGCCGCCGGAGCCGCCCTCGGGCCCGAGGTCCACGACCCAGTCGGCGCACTTGATGACGTCGAGGTGATGCTCGATGACGACGAGGGTGTTGCCGGAGTCGCGGAGCTTGAAGAGGACCTGGAGGAGGCGTTCGACGTCCTGGAAGTGGAGGCCGGTGGTGGGTTCGTCGAGGAGGTAGAGGACGCGGCCGGACTGACGTCGGGAGAGCTCGGCGGCGAGCTTGAGGCGCTGGGCCTCGCCGCCGGAGAGGGTGGTGGCGGACTGGCCGAGGCGGAGGTAGCCGAGGCCGACCTCGGACAAGGTGCGGCAGGGGTCGTGGAGCTTTGGGATGGCGCGGAAGAAGGAGACGGCCTCGTCGATGGTGAGGTCGAGGACGGCGGCGACGTTGAGGCCCTTGTAGGTGATCTCGAGGGTCTCGCGGTTGTAGCGGCGGCCGTTGCAGGCCTCGCAGGTGACATAGACGGGGGGGAGGAAGTGCATCTCGATGGCGAGGACGCCGTCGCCCTGGCACTTCTCGCAGCGCCCGCCCTGGACGTTGAAGGAGAAGCGTCCGGCGTCGTAGCCGCGGACGCGCGCGGCGGGCAACGAGGCGAAGAGGTCGCGCACCTCGTTGAACATGCCGGTGTACGTGGCGGGGTTGCTGCGGGGCGTGCGGCCGATGGGCGACTGGTCCACGACGACGCACTTCTCGAGTTGCTCGAGGCCGCGGATGGCCCGGTGCGCGCCGGGGCGTTCCTTGGAGCCGTACCATTGCCGGAACACGGCCCGGCGGAGGATGTCGTCCACGAGGGTGGACTTGCCGGAGCCGCTCACGCCGGTGACGCAGGCAAGGGTGCCGAGGGGGATGCGGACGTCGATGTCGCGGAGGTTGTTCTCGGTGGCCCCGACCACTTCGAGCCAGCCCTTGTCCGCGCGGGGCGCGACGCGTTGCCGGGGAACGGGGATGGACAAGGCCCCGGAAAGGTACTGGCCGGTGACGGAGCGCGGGTGGGCGAGGATGTCGGCGACGGAGCCCTGGGCCACGACCTGGCCGCCATGCACGCCCGCACCGGGGCCGAGGTCCACGACGTGGTCGGCCTGGCGGATGGTGTCCTCGTCGTGCTCGACGACGACGACGGAGTTCCCGAGGTCGCGGAGGCGGCGGAGGGTGGCGAGGAGGCGTTCGTTGTCGCGTTGATGGAGGCCGATGCTGGGCTCGTCGAGGATGTAAAGGACGCCGACGAGCCCGGCCCCGATCTGGGTGGCGAGGCGGATGCGCTGGGCCTCGCCGCCGCTGAGGGTGCCGCTCTCGCGGTCGAGGGTGAGGTAGCCAAGGCCCACCTCGTCGAGGAAGGCGAGGCGACGGCGGACGTGGTCAACAACCTCGCCGGCGAGGCGTTGCTGGAAGTCGGTGAGGCGCAGCGACTGGAGGAAGGCGGCGGCCTGGGAGACCGAGAGGCGGCAGAAGCCGGCGATGCTGAGGCCGGGGACGGGCGGGCCGCCGGGCGCTGGGGGGGCGTCGCCCAGCGTGACGGCGAGCATCTCGGGTCGGAGCCGTTGCCCGCCGCACGCGTCACACGGATGGAGGGTCATGTAGGCCTTGAGCCGGTTCTTGGTGAACTCGCTCTCGGACTCGCGGAGGAACCGCTGGAGGTTGCCCAGCACGCCTTCCCAGGGCCTGCGAAGCTCCGTCCACTTGCCCGCCCGTTGCATCTTGAAGACGACCTCCTCCTCGCCCGAGCCGTGCAGCATCAGGCGATGGAAGGCCTCGGGAAGGTCCTTCCAGGGAAGGTCCGTGCGCACGCCGCCATGGCGCGCGACGGCATCGAGGAGGGACTGGTAGTAGCCCGCCATGCGCTTGCCGCCGAGGCGCCGGTACGGATGCAGCGCGCCGTCGGTGATGGACACGGCGGGGTCGGGGACGACGAGGCCGGCGTCGAACACCTGCTTCTGGCCGAGCCCGAGGCATTCCGGGCAAGCGCCGCGCGGTGAGTTGAACGAGAAGTGCTGCGGCGTCGGCGTGTCGAACGAGCGGCCCGTGGCACGCGACACCATGCGGGTGGAGTGCAACGTCTCGGTCCATGCGTCCGGGTTGGCTCCCGGCCCCTGTTCCAGCAGTCGCAGGCGTCCGTCGCCCCAGCGCAACGCGGTCTCCACGGAGTCGGCCAGCCGTGGCCGGAGGCCTTCCGCCACGATGAGGCGATCCACGACGACGTCGATGGAGTGGCGGGCCTTGGGGTCGAGGCGGGGCGGTTGCTTGGCGTTGAGCTCGGTGACGAGCCCGTCGATGCGGGCGCGGACGAAGCCCTCGCGGGTCAGGCGCTCGAGGACGTCGCGGAACTCGCCGCGTTGGTCGTCCACGACGGGGGCGAGCACCATGAGCCGCGTGCGCTGGGGGCGTTGGAGGATGCGGTCCACGATCTCGGTGGGGGTCTGGGAGGAGATGGGCTCGCCGGAGTCGGGGTCGTGGGCCTGGCCGACCGTGGCGTAGAGGAGGCGCAGGTAGTCGTAGATCTCGGTGGTGGTGGCGACGGTGGAGCGTGGGTTGCCGGAGGCGGACCGCTGCTCGATGGCAATGGCGGGCGAGAGGCCCTCGATGTGGTCCACGTCGGGCTTGGCAAGCTGGTCCAAGAACTGGCGGGCGTAGGCGGACAGGGATTCGACGTACTTCCGCTGGCCCTCG
>JBJSZF010000040.1:0-8539 GCA_046090125.1 Verrucomicrobiota bacterium | reverse complement strand
CTCCGGTATCCCGTCTTCAGGCTAAGGTTCGCGTCCACGATGGGGGTCCCTTGCCGGGGTGGGGAACCGTCGCCCGGGGAAGGGATGGCGTTGCCGCACCCGTTGTCCCCATGCTTTGGGGTCATGGTGATGTCGGACCACGGTGGCGCGGCGGTACATGGGGGCGGCGGGGATGTGGCGAGGCTGCGTCAGGTCCTCGCGCACGCGGCGCACTTGCTGCCCATCCAGGGGCCCATCGGCGTGTTCGTGCACCACAACACGCTCCATGCCTTCCAGCACATACCCTTCGAGCAGGCCGTGCTCGAGGCGGGGCGGACGTTTCGTTCGGAGCCCTTCCTCCCGGAAGCGGCCTATCGCGCCGCGCAGGCGAAGGGGCGGATCCTGGACGCGGACATCGACGCGGTGCTCGCCCGCGAGCCGGACGCCGACGTCCTGCCCGGGCGTTTGACGCGCCGGCAGTTGATGGGCGCATGGCTCAAGGCGGGCAGCCGGACCGTGCCGCCGGAATCCATCCCGTGGCACCTGGAGGAGGGCGACTGGCTGGAGCGATTCCGGGACGACCTGCCGGAGGCAACGCGCCGGGCCTTGGCCGACGGCAGCCCGCGTGCGCTCTGGGAATGTTGCCTGGCCCGCGTGCCGCGCCTCGGCGCGACCGAGGGGGGCGTCCCACGTCGGCCCGCCGACGTGGTCGAGGGCATGGACGAGCGGGTGCACCCGACGCTCATCCGGCTGGCGGGGGCTTTCTTGGACCAGGGGGTGGCGTACTGGCCGATGCCGCTGCGTTGCGATGGGTTTTTCAAGGCGTGCGTGCAGCTTTTGTCACGGGGCGCGTCCGTGGCCCCGCAGGGGCTGGAGGGTTTGCGGGACGCGTTTGAACAGTTGGGCTCGGCGCGGGTGGACGCCGAGTCGGCGGTGTTGCAATGCCTGGCGGAATTGGGCGTGCCCCCGGGCGAGTGGGAGGACTTTGTGACGGCGGAGCTGCTCGCGTTGCCGGGATGGTCCGGGATGATGGCCTTGCTGGAGGCAAGGCCGGGGCTCGCGCCGCACATCATCGTGCCGACGCGGCTGGTGGACTTCCTGGCGGTGCGCTTGGTCCTGCTGGTGACGGCGACGCGACGCGAGCTGGGCGGGGCGTCGTTGTGGCGGACGCGGCGGGTGACCCAGGCAGGCCCGGGCCACCTGGAACGGGTGGCGGCGGCCTTCGACGCGGCGCAGGTCCTCGGGATGGGCGCGGCGGCGCTGGCGGCGTTGGACGACACCCGGATGGGGCGTTGGGTGGACGCCGTGGACGCGGCGGGATCGATGGAGCGTCGGCGCATCCTCCACCTGGCCTACGAGCGTCGGCACGAGCGCTTGATTTTGGTCCCGTTGCGCCAGCACCTCGCGGCAGGCCGCCTTGGGATGCCGCCGGGAAGACCCATGGCACAGATGGTGTTTTGCATCGACGACCGCGAGGAGTCGATCCGGCGCGCCATCGAGGAGATCGAGCCTTCGGTCGAGACGCACGGGGCGGCGGGCTTCTTTGGGTGCGCGATCGACTACGCGGGAATCGATGACGCCGGGCCGGTGGCGCTGTGCCCCGTGGTGGTCACGCCGCAACACGCGGTGCGCGAAGGCCCGGCGGAGGGCCACGCGGACACGCACGAGAAGCGCCTGGCGCTGCGCAGGCTTTGGTCGCGGCTGGTGCGGTCCGGCAACGTGTCGTCGCAGACGCTCGTCCGCGGATTGTTCAGCACCATCGTGCTGGGCTTCTTCAGCCTGTTCCCGCTGGTCCTGCGGGTGTTGTCGCCGTTGGGCTATGCCCGGCTGGTCCGTTGGCTGAACGCGCGTTTCCTGCCGGAGCCGCGCACGGAGCTGCGCTTCATGCGGCACGACGAGTCGGCGCGCGAGGCCACGCGGGGGCTGTTCATGGGGTTCAGCGTGTCGGAGATGGCCGACCGCGTGGGGAACGTCCTGGGGCCGATGGGCATGAAGTCGGGCCATGCGCGCCTGGTGGTGGTGCTGGGACACGGATCGACGAGCCTGAACAACCCGCATGAGTCGGCGTACGACTGCGGCGCGTGCGGCGGGCGGCAAGGCGGCCCGAACGCGCGGTTGTTCGCGACGTTGGCGAACCATCCCGACGTGCGCGCCGAGCTGCGCCAGCGAGGCCTGGTCATCCCGGACGACACGTGGTTCCTGGGGGGCTACCACGACACGTGCAGCGACGACATCGACCTCTTCGACCTGGACCGGATGCCCGCGACGCACGGGCCGGATCTGGCGTCGCTGCGCGCGGTGCTGGACGAGGCACGGCGACGGAACGCCCACGAGCGCATCCGGCGATTCGAGGTCGCGTCCCCGTCGCTCGCGCCGGCGGAGGCGCTCCGCCACGTGATGCAGCGCTCGGAGCACCTGGGCGAGCCGCGGCCGGAATATGGCCACTCGACCAACGCCGTCGCCTTCGTGGGACGGCGGGACACGACGCGCGGGCTGTTCCTGGACCGCCGGGCATTCCTCATTTCCTACGACCACGCCTCCGA
This sequence comes from Verrucomicrobiota bacterium, assembly GCA_046090125.1. Taxonomy (GTDB): domain Bacteria; phylum Verrucomicrobiota; class Verrucomicrobiia; order Limisphaerales; family UBA9464; genus UBA6176. The sequence continues at coordinate 6,017 of JBJSZF010000040.1, read as the reverse complement.
CCCGACGTCGCGGTTCCTGGGCAACATCCTGGGAGCGGTCATCCCCGTCTGCGGCGGCATCAGCCTGGAGTACTACTTCTCGACGGTGGACAACGAGGTGCTGGGGTGCGGGACAAAGCTGCCGCACAACGTGACGGGCCTCGTGGGGGTGATGAACGGGATGCAAGGGGACCTGCGGACGGGGTTGACGTGGCAGATGGTGGAGATCCACGAGCCGGTCCGGATCCTGTTCGTGGTGGAGAACACGCCGGAGGTGGTGCTGGCCGTCATCCATGCCAACGCGGAGCTGAAGGAATGGCTGGAGAACCGCTGGATCCGCCTGGCGTGCGTCGATGCCGCGACGGCGTCCATCTCGGTGTACCGGGGCGGGGGGGTGTTTGAGCCGCTGGAGGGCGACGACGTCCCGTTGCCGAGGGTTCGTTGCTCGGCGGACCACTACCGCGGGCATCGGAGCCACCTGCCGCTGGCGCGGATCGAGCCGGGGGCGGCCACGACGGCCGCGTGCTGCAACCGTCATTAATCCTTCCAACGTGAAACCACTTCTCGTCCTCGCGCTGGCGTTGCCTGGCCTGCTGTTCCTCGCCTCGGGCCTGGCTTGGTTGGCGGGCCTGAAGGCCCCGGAGCCGCTCGTCTCCCGCCTCACCAAGGCCGCCTACCTGCTGTGTTTCCTCGTCTTCTCGGCCGAGGCGGCGCGCCTCTTGTTCCTCCATGACCCGAGCCTGGACCTCCGGCTGGGCGACTGGTTTGCGACGGCGCACGCGCACTTTGGGGTGGAGCTGTTGTTCGACCGGTTGTCCGTCCCCTTGCTATGGCTGGCGTCGTTGCTGGTGGGCGTGGTGGCGGCCTTCTCGGGTCGTTACATGCACCGCGACCCAGGCTTTCACCGTTACTTCAACCTGCTGAACCTCTTCGGGTTTGGCGCCTTCCTGGTGGCGGCGGCGGGTTCGGTGGAACTGCTGATGGCGGGCTGGGAGCTGGTGGGGATCACGTCGGTGCTGCTGATTGGATTCTTCCAGGAAAGGCCGGAGCCGGTGGGCAATGCACTGCGGGTGTATGGGTATTACCGCGTCGCCGACATCTTCCTCGTGGCGTCGGTGATGCTGGGGCACCTGTGGTTTGGCGGGATTGAGTTCGCGCACCTGCATCTTCCGGAGAACGCCCCGTGGCCCGAGGGGTCCTGGAAGGTGACCACGACGGCGCTGCTGCTGATCATGGCCGCGTGCGGCAAGTCGTCGGTGGGGCCGTTCTTCGGCTGGTTGCCGAGGGCAATGGAGGGGCCGACGCCGTCGAGCGCGATCTTCTACGGGGCGGTTTCGGTGCACCTGGGGGCGTTCCTGCTGCTGCGGGCGGAGCCGTTGATTCGGGCGTCGGGTGTCGCGGCGGGCACGTTGGTGGCCCTGGGGGCGGCGTCGGCGCTGCTGGGGACGTTGCTGCACCGCAGCGCGAACGACGCGAAGACGATGCTGGCCCACGCGACGCAGACGCAGCTGGGGCTGATCTTCGTCGAGATTGGGATGGGCTGGACGGGGGTGGCGGCGTTCCACATCACGGGCCATGCCATCGTGCGGACGGCGCAGTTCCTGCGGGCTCCGTCGCTGCTGCACGAGCATCACCACGTGCACGCGGCGGCCGGCGGGAAGCTGGCTCCCACGGGCGAGCACCTGGAGGCGCTGGTGCCGCGGTCGTTGCAGCTTTGGTTGTATCGCGTGGCGTTGGGATCTGGCTTCTACGAGGCCATCCTTTCGCGGGGGCTGGTGACTCCCTTGAAACGGTTGGCCGAGGGCCTTGCGTTGCTGGAGCCCGCCGCCGCCGACACGCCAGCCGGCACGCCCGGCCATGTCCCGCGCCCAGAGGAGTCCCAACGATGAATCCCCCGTCGATGCTACCGTTTCCATTTCTTTCGGCGGCGCTCGTGGCCTTGCTGGCGGGATCCCTGCCGGTGGGCGGCCAACGGATGCGGCGCGGCCTGGCGGCGTTCGCGGGCGTGGTGGCGGCCGGGTTGATGGCGGCCGCTCTCGTAGCGGTTACGAGCGGCACGGGCGGCGCGAGCAGCACGTTCGCGGACCCGTGGCTGCCGATGCTGGCGTTGCAGGGGGCGGACGGATGGATCGTCCTGGCCCTGTGTTGCATGACGGTGCTGCTGGTCGTGGCGGCTCCGGCGCGCGACGTGACGGACGGCGTGACGCAGGGGACGGTCTTCCTGTGCGGGTCCAACCTCCTGGCCCATGCCTCGACGAATGCCTGGGCGATGGGGTTGGGGTGGGCGTTGACGGCGCTGCCCTTCATGGTGGGGCGGAGGGCGATGGCGGGGTCCGGGCGTCATTGGTTGCTGCCGATGGTGGGAAGCACGGCGGCGCTGGCCCTTGCGGGCGCGGCGGGCGCAGGCACGGCCGGGCAGGCTGCGGGGCCATTGCCATGGTTGCTGGTGCTCGTCGCCGTCGTCGCGAGGAAGGGGTTGTTCCCGCTTCACGGCTGGGTGGTGCGGATGTTCCAGGACGCGCCGCTGGCATGGCTGGCGGTGGCGTTCAACGGGCGGCTGGGAAGCCTGTTGCTGCTCCGCTTCGAGCTGGGCCCCCAAGGCGTGCCGGCATGGGTGGTGGACTCCCTTTCCTGGGCGATCATCGCCTCCGCCGTGCTGTGCAGCCTGCGGGCCTTGTTCGAGAAGGATCCCAGGCGGCTGTTGGGCTACCTGTTCATCGGGCAGTCGGCGCTGGTCCTGGGCGGGGTGATCGTGGGCAACGAGGAGGGCTTCACCGGCTCGCTCGTTCACTGGCTCACCGTCGCCGCCGCGTCGTCGGGCCTGATGGCGTCGCTGCGCGCCATGCAGGCGCGGTTGCCCGGCCTGGACTGGTCGCGGCGCGCCCCGGGCCTTGCGGTGTACGCCCCGCGGCTGGCGACCTTCTTCCTCGTCTTCGCGCTGACGTTGGCCGGGTTGCCCGGGACGCTCGGCTACTGCTCGCAGGACCTCGTCTTCAGCGGGGCCACAGAGCATTCGTTCGCCATGGGACTCACGCTCGTGGTGACGTCCGCCTTGAACGCCATCGCCGTGTTCCGCGCCTACACGCATCTCTTCCTGGGGGTGCGCCCCCGGAATGCCGTGGCGGTGCCGGACCTGTTGCCGCGCGAGCGATGGCCGTTGGTGGCGTGCCTGGTGTTCCTTCTGGCGGGCGGGTTGTTCCCGACCTCCGTCATTCGTTGGAAGGCCCCGGAGTTCCGTGCGCCGGCGGCAGGGCACGGACATTGACAGGCGTGGACTCGCTGCGTGCGGAGCGGGCCGTTGGGCTCATCCGAAGCGCAGCTTCTCCTCCACCTCGCGCAGGCCGCGCGTCATGGCCAGCGTGCGGCCGTCGCGCAGCACGACGACGTGTTCCCCGGCGGTCATGGACTGGAGTTCCTTGACCCGGTCGAGGTGGACGATGACGGACCGGCTGATGCGCAGGAACCCGGGCGGAAGCTGCGCCTCGAGCGTCGCCATGGTCTCGCGGATGACGTGGTTTTCCTTGCCGCAGTGGAGCACGACGTAGTTCCCGGCGGACTCCAGGTAGTCGATGTCGGGGACACGCACGAAGAGGGTTCGCTCGTTCACCCTCACGGCGAGTCGATGCAACGTTTGGGCGGGGGCGGCGGATGCGGCGGGGCGGGCCTCGGCGAGCAGGTCTCGCACCTGGCGGGCGAGGTCGTCGCCGGAGGCTGGAGGGCGGGCCATGCGGTCGCGGACGCGGTCGAGCGTCTCGTGGAACCGGGACTGCTTGAACGGCTTGAGCAGGTAATCGATCGCGCGCGCATCAAAGGCCTTGAGGGCGTGCTGGTCGAAGGCGGTGACGAAGACGACCTGGGGCAGCGGATCGCCCGCCAGCGCCGACAACACGCCGAACCCATCCTTCCCGGGCATTTGAACGTCCAGGAACAACACGTCGGGACGATGCTCCCGGACGGCGGCGACCGCAGCGTCGCCGTCGGCGCACTCGGCGACGAGTTGGACGTCCGGCTCCTTGGCCAGCAAGGCGCGGAGGCGGGCGCGTGCGAGGGGTTCGTCATCGGCGACGACGGCGCGGATCTTCATGGGGTTTGGGTGGCAGGGGGCGATGCGACGAACCGAGACGCGGGCAGGCGGACTTCCCATGTCGTTCCGCCGCCGGCTGTTTTGAGGGGCTGGAGTGTCGCCCCGGAGCCGTACAGCTCGCGAAGGCGTGCCCGCGTGTTGGACAGGCCGACGCCCTCGCGGCTGGGTCCTTCGGAGGCGATTCCCATGCCGTTGTCCGCCACACGCAGCACGAGGTCGGGTCCTTCCCGGCGTGCAGCGAGGGTGAGGAGGCCTGGCCCGGGACGGGGCTCGAGCCCGTGACGCACGGCGTTCTCGACCAGGGGCTGGAGGATCAGCGCGGGCAATCGCAGCTCCAGCGCGGCCGGGTCGATGTCCTGGCGGACGACAAGCCGTTCGCCGAAACGGATGCGCTCGATGGCGAGGTAGCGGTCGATGAAGAGGAGTTCGTCGCGGAGGGACTGCTCGGGATGGTCGCCGCGCGCCAGGGTGAGCCGGAGGAAGTCGCTGAGGCTGGCGATCATGTCGTCGGCGGCGTTGGGGTTCTCATGCACGAGCGTCGAGATGGCGTTGAGCGTGTTGAAGAGGAAGTGGGGTTGGAGTTGCATGCGCAGCGCCTGGAGACGGGCCTCCGCCAGGCTGGCGGCCAGCTCGAGGGCGCGCCGCTCTCTTTCCTGGGCGCGGCGATGGAACAGGAGCGCGTGGGCGACGCTGACCAACACCCAATAAAGGGGGAAGTTCAGGCGTGCCCTCATGGAGAACGCGCCTCCCACGAGCCCCAACATGCGTGCCCCGCGGCCATTGCCCGGGCCGCGAGACGGCCCATCGTGCCGGGGCGGTGGCCGTGTCCCGCGTCCCTCGGGCGGGCCGCCGGGTCCGGAGGGCAGTCCGGGCATGGGCGGCGCATGGGGTGGAGGCAACCAACGCTGCGCGCCGTCGCAGAGCAGGACCACGCCGACGGCGGCCGTCAGGTGCAGCAACGCCGAAAGCCACCAGCGTCCCTTTTCGATGGGGAAGAGGACGCCCAGGGCGAGAATGAACGGCGTGAGAACAACCCACGGTGCCCAATCCCTTGCCACCCAACGCGCGGCCGGCATCCATTCCCACGAGCTGGACATCACCAACTGTGCGGCCAGAACCACCCCGAGCGCCGTCCACACGCCGACGCTGATGAACGACCAGCGAGGAAGGCTGCGAAGGATGGAGGCGCGATCCATGACGGGTGGGTTGTGCCTTGGACGAGGCTCGGTGGCCAGAAAACACCCGCCCGGGGGGACGGCATTCCTCCCGGGCGGGGTTGAGGAACGAACCGCGCTAGTTCCGGCGGCCCTTGCGGATCACGGCAGGCCCCGTCGAGGACGGATCCGCTTGCCCGGCGGGCGGCGGGACCGGCGGCGCACTCGCGCGGCGGGCCTCACGCATGGCGTTGCGCTCGGCCTCGTCGAGGACTCCGTCATGGTTGGCATCGAACTTCTCCAGCATCTTCGCACGGCGTCCGGTGGGCTCGCCGTCCGCGCCGCCAGGGTGCCCACCCGGGCCCCCGTGGCGGCCGCCACGCGGCGACTCGACGTCCCCGGACTTCGCGGCGTTGTGCAGCGCCTCGCGTTCGGCGGCATCGAGTTGGCCGTCCCCGTTGGCGTCGAACTTGGCAACCAGCCCGGGAGGAGGCCCGCCCGCCCCGCGGCGTCCCGCGCCACCTTGCTCGCCCCGGGTGTCCGGGCCGCCCGGGCCACGAGGGTGCCCGGTGCCTCGACGTCCGGGCGGCGTGACCTTTCCCGCTTGGATGTCGGCATCGAGCGTCGCCCGCTCGGTCTCGTCGAGCTGGCCGTCGCCGTTGGCATCGTACTTCGCGCTGATGTCCGACGGGATGGGCCGGCCGATATGAGGCTCGCCGTGTTCCTTGCCGCCGTGCCGGCCGCCCTCGGCGGCGAGCAACGTGGTGGTGGATGCGGTCGCGAAGACCGCTGCGGCAAGG
>JBJSZF010000039.1:0-2115 GCA_046090125.1 Verrucomicrobiota bacterium | reverse complement strand
GGTGGCGGTGGTGGCGGTGGACAGCGCGGCGGACAGCGCGGCGGACAGCAAGGCCCGCCGCAGGTCCAAGCCGAGCCGGTCATCCACGAGGGCTTCCTGGAAATCTCGGAGAAGGGCTTCGGGTTCCTACGTTCCGCAAAGGCGCACTTTGCTCCGAAGCCGAGCGACGTGTTCCTCACGCCGGACTCGATCAAGCGCTTGGCTCTGCGCGAGGGCAGCCAGATCAAGTGCACGGTCAACCCGCCGCACCGCGGGAACAGCCCGCAGTTGCGGGAAGTCCTCGAGGTGAACCAGCGCCCCTACCAGGAATACCTGCACGCGCTGCGGTTCGAGAACCTCACCACCATCGACCCGATCGACAAGTTCCTGCTCGAAACGGCGCCCGACCTGCTCGAGACGCGGATCATCGACCTCGTGACGCCGATCGGTAAGGGCACGCGCGGCCTGATTGTCGCGCCGCCGCGGACGGGCAAGACGACGGTGTTGAAGCAAATCTGCAACGCCATCACCACGAACCACCCCGACGTCCATTGCTTGGTGCTGCTCATCGACGAGCGGCCGGAGGAGGTCACGGACTTCCAACGTTCCGTGAAGGCCGAGGTGGTGGCGTCGAGCAACGACCAGGACCTGGAGACGCACGTGCGCCTGAGCCGGTTCATGATCGAGCGCGCCAAGCGCATGGTGGAGTCCGGCAAGGACGTCTTCGTGCTGCTCGACTCCCTGACCCGCGTCGCCCGCGCCTACAACTCCGTCCATGGCGGCTCCGGCCGGACCATGACGGGCGGCGTGGATGCCCGGGCGCTCGAGATCCCGCGCAAGATGTTCGCCGCCGCACGCAAGGTGGAGGAGGGCGGCTCGCTGACGATCCTCGCCACGGCGCTGATCGACACGGGTTCCCGCATGGACGAGCTCATCTTCCAGGAGTTCAAGGGCACTGGAAACATGGAGCTGATCCTCGACCGCAAGCTGGCCGAGCGCCGCCTGTACCCGGCCATCGACATCCCGAAGTCCGGCACGCGCAAGGAGGAGAAGCTCTTCCCCCCGAAGTACCTCGAGGCCATCCGCAAGCTGCGCCGCATGATGACCGACCTGCAGCCGGTCGAGGCGATGGAGACGCTCCAGGGCGCGCTCCGGAAGTACAAGACCAACGAGGAACTGCTCGCGAAGCTGTCGTGATGCCGTCCAGAGGGGCCCGTGCATCCCGCGTGCGCGGGCCCCGCCTGACCTTCGTAGGCGTCCCTTCCAGGCCCTGCCGGCGAGCCCTGCGCGCGAGGTTGCGAGCCGTCGGTCGATGACGGTTCCCGACCCATTCCCCACCCCGGCCCCCCGCATCATGGACACGAGCGCGCCCAGGCCGGATGGGTTGTTCCCGGAATCCTTCCTGCACGCGCTTCGCGCGGCTCCCCAACGGGGCGACGTGCTCACGCTGGACCACGTCACGTCGGCCGCTTGGGGACACCTCGTTGCCCTGCTCTCGAGAGCCAGGCCCGGGGCCACCCTCCTTGCCGTCGTGGAGGGCGTGAAGGCCCAGGAGGCCCTGCACGCCGACGCCTCGACATGGGTCGTGCCCGGGCCGGCGCCGCTGTTCTTTCCGGCCTGGGAGGTCCTGCCGCACGAGCGGAAGCTGCCGCACGCCGACGTGATCTCGGAGCGGTTGGGCACGTTGCTGGCCTTGCTGGGCGAGCGCCGCGACGACGGGCCCGCCCGTTTGATCGTGGCCACGGCGGCGGCGCTGATGCAGCGAACGTTCCGGGTCGAGGCGTTGCGTTCCCGCCTGAGGCGCGTGCGCAAGGGCGACCGTTGCAACCCGCTCGACCTCATCGAGTGGCTCGAAGAGCAGGGGTTCGAGCCCGAGACGCAGGTCACGGGCAAGGGCGAGCTGGCGTGGCGTGGCGGCATCGTGGACGTGTGGCCGTTGCCGTCGCCCTGGCCGGTGCGCATCGAGTTTTTCGGGGACGAGGTCGAGTCGATTCGGGAGTTTGACCCGCAGGCGCAGGTGTCGCGCGAGCCGGTGGAGGAGGTGTCGTTGGCTCCGGCCGGCGAGCTGGGGTTGTTGCAGCCGCGCGGCGAGGGCCCCGTTCCTGAGTTGGGATCCTTGGTGGACTACCTGCCGGA
>JBJSZF010000038.1:0-23710 GCA_046090125.1 Verrucomicrobiota bacterium | reverse complement strand
TGCGGGGGGAGATCGAGAGGAAGCTGCGGCAGTTGGATCCGGACGGGAAGGACGGGGCGCTGCGGCAGTTGGTGGTGGTGGGGCACAGCCAAGGGGGGCTGCTGGCGGAGTTGACGGCGAAGGACACGGGCGACGCGTTGTGGCGTGCGGTGTCCACGAAGGAGTTTGGGGAGCTGGAACTGCCGGCGTCGGAGCTGGAGGAGGTGCGACGGCGGTATTTCTTCACGGCCGTGCCGAGCGTCCGGAGGGTGGTGTTCATCTCAACGCCGCACCGGGGCAGCCATTTGGCGACGTCGTTCGTGCGGTCCGTGGCGATCCGCGTGATCCGGCTGCCGGCGGACGTGGTGCGTTCGTCGGCGCGGTTGTTGGCGCTGCGGGACCCGCTGGGCCTGCGGCCCGAGCATGAGCGACGCGTTCCCAGCAGCCTGGATGACATGTCGCCCCGCAACCCGTGGTTGCTGGCGCTGGCGGACATCCCGCCTGCGCCGGGCGTTGCGGCGCACTCGATCGTCGCCATCCGGGGCCGCGAGGGACCGCCCGAGGGCGGGGATGGGGTGGTGTCCTACCAGAGCGCCCACGTGGAGTATGCGCGGTCGGAGTTCGTGGTGCGGTCCGGGCATAGCTGCCAGCGCCGGTCCGACGTGATCGAGGAGGTCCGGAGGATCTTGATGGAGCACATGGCGGAGTCGGCCCCGGCGGGCGGGAAGCGCTAGGCGGGAAGCGGGAGGCGGGAGGCGGGAGGCCCGGCGGGTTGGGGCCGCGGCTTGGGGCGTGTCAGGAGGACGGGGACCGCGAGGGCTTGCCGGGCGGGCGGCCGATGATCTGGACGAGGAGTTCCTGGAGGATGCGGGCCTCGTCGGCCTCGCTGCCCACGAGGCGGCGGTTGGCGTCGAGGAGGAGCTCCATGGCGCGGACGAGCTCGTGGGGCTCGTAGTTTCGGCATTGGAGGGTGGCGCGGTAGAAGGGGTAGGGGGAGGCGAGGGGGTTGTACTGGCGGTCTGCGGGGAGGAGGTCTGGGGGGAGGCGGCGGAGTTGGTCGTTGAAGGCGGGGTAGGAGGCGGCGGGCTTGATGAGGCCGGCCTGGAGGAGTTCTCGGGCGATGATGAGGGAGCGGACCTTGGAGACGAGGCCGTAGAGGAGGCCGACCTCGCTCTTGCGCTTGTCGATGCGGGCGCGGATTTCCCAGAGCTCGTCGTCGAGCATGCGGAGGGCGCGGGCGAGGTTGCGTTCGCCCAGCATTTCGCCGAGGCCGAACGCCTGGGCCTGCTTTTGGCGGGCGACGACCGCCTCGACGTCCCGCGTGGTGATGGCGTCGCGGCCGTGGGTGTAGGCGAGGAGCTTTTCGACCTCGTTGGCGAGGGCGCGGAGGTTGGGGCCGACACGCTGGGCGAGCTCCTCGGCGACGTCGTAGTCGGCGGCCTTGCCGGCGGCGTGGAGGAGGCGCGTGGCCTCGCTGGTGACCTTGGCGGCCCATTCCTTGTCGTCGGCGGAGAGGCCCACGTGGATCTCCACGACGCCGCGTTGCTCGAAGAGCTTGAAGAAGGCGCGGCGCTTGTCGGGCTTGAGGGCGCTGACGAGGAAGCGAACGCCCTTCCAATCGAAGGCCTTCAGCTCCGCCGCCCAGTCGGAGAGGGCGGAGGTGACGGTCTCGGACGCGGCGGCGCGGTCGTCGGCCATGAACGTGCAATCCTTGAGCCAGACGAGCTTGGGGCCGCCGAAGAAGGGGAGGGTTTGGAGGGCCTCCTTGGCGCGGGCGATGACGGCGAGGACGTCGCCGACGGTGGAGGTGGAGGCCTCGATGATTTCATGATCCATGCCGCCGGCCGCGCGGCACCAGGCATCCCACGTGGCCCGGGCGCGCTGCTGGATGGCGAGGTCGTCGTCGCCCCCCACGAGCATCAGCGGCGTGGATTCGGCGGTGAGGCCCGTGGCGGGGCCTGAGGCTCCGGCGTCGGTGGATGCGCTGCGGCGGGCCATGGCTAGGACTGAGGAGGTTTGCCGGACGAGCCCCCGCCTTCGCCTTCGTCCTCGCCGCCCTCCTCCCCTTCTTCGTCGTCGTCCTCGGAATCGGCGGCCTCCTGCTCGGCGCGGAGCTTCTGGAAGTTGGCGAGGACGTTGGTCATGTCCTCCACCTCGTCGAACAGCGAGCGGGCCACGAAGATCGGGCGCTTGGCGGCGGCGGCCAAGGCGAGGCAATCTGAGGGGCGTGCGTCCAGTTCCACCAGCTTCGTGCCCAGTTGGTTCTCCTGACGCAGGACGATGCGGGCGAGGAAGGTGGAGAGGCGAAGCGCGGTGATGACGACGCGGTCGATGGTGATGCCGAAGCCCTTGAAGACGAGCCCCATGAGGTCATGGGTTTGGGGCCGGTCCTTGGGCAGGCCGCGCAGCGCGGCGTCAATCACCGGGCCCATGGCGGGATCCATCTGGATGACGAACACCTTCTCGTCGTTCCCCAGGAACACGGCGATGGCGCTGCCGGCCGGCAGGATGCCGCGGATTTCGACGGGCACGAGATCGTTCTTCATGCGCGGCAAGGTTGTTGAGGGGCCTCCGGCGTCGCAAGCGTGGCGTCGGCGGGCATCGCTTTATTGGGGTCCGCGTCCTTTGAACGCGGCGAGTTGCGTTGCGATGCGGTCGATGTCGGCGCGGCCGGACGAGGCGTCGCCGGGGCTGGCATGGCCGTTGACGTAGAGGGCGAAGGCGAGGCGCTGGCCTGCGGCCGTGGTGACGTACCCCGCGAGGGAATGGATGTGGCGAAGCGTCCCGGTCTTGGCCACGACGCGCCCCTTGCTGGCCGCGTCCTTGAAGCGTCCCCGCAAGGTCCCGTCCACGCCGCCCACCGGCAGCGCGGCGTTCCATGCCGACGCGGCGGGGCCGGCATCCATCGCACGCAGCAACCGAACGGTTGCGCGCGGCGTCACCAGGTTCTTGCGCGACAAGCCCGATCCTTCCTCCAGCACGACGTCGCCCCGGGGAATGCCGATCCGCTCTGCGAAGCGTTCGATGGCGAGGGCCGCGCGGTCGTTGTCGTCGAGCGCGTCGGCGGGTTGGTCCTTCTTGGTGGCTTCGCCGGACCTGGGGTTGCGTCGGACATCGGCGCCGACCTGGAGCCACAGGGCGTGGGCGATCCGGTTGTTCGAGGGCTTCAGGCACTGCGCGGCGACCTCGGCGAGGGGCAGCGACCGGGCGCGGGCGGGCCGTGCGGCCGGCTCCGGAGGATTCGGGGAGCCGTGGGCGACGACCACGCCTTCGTTATCGATGCGGCGTTCCCGGAGCGCGGCCCGAAGCCCCGCCGCGAACCATTCGGCGGCGTTGGGGACGGCCATTCGCTCGACATGTGGCGGGCCCATGCGCACGGAGCCGGAAACGTTGAACCGGAACCGGCTGGTGTCGGAGGATCGACGGATGACGACGCGGGCCGGCGTGTTGGAGGCGACGGTGTGCACGGAGGACTCGACCTCGAACGCCCCGGGAATGGGCAGCGTGCGGACGGTGGCTTGCGCGCCCGCGGCGGCCCCGGGTTCCACCACAAGCGTCACGGCATTGTCGGCCCAGTGGAACCCGGTCACCGGCGCCCCATAGGCCTCGGGGAGGTCGTCCCAGTTCCAGCCGGGTCCGAAGGGCGGCGCGTCGAACCAGGCGTCGTGCAGGAGGACGCGGCCTTGGATGCGCCGGACGCCGGCCCGCGACAGGGCGTCCACAAGCCCTGCAAGGGCGCGCGGCTCCGACAAGCCGCCGCCGGGCGATGGATCGCCTCCGGCCAACAACCATGCATCGCCGGGCAATGTCCCCGTCGCGTCCGGCGTGCCGTTCCACCGCCACTCGGTGTCAAAGGTCCCATTCGTCCCGAACCGGTCGAGGGCCATGGCGACGGTGAAGAGCTTGGTGTTCGACGCTGGAACCATGAGGCGCGCGGGATCGCGCTCGAACCACACCGCGCCGGACTCGGCCGACACCACTTGGCAGGCCCAGGTCGCGCCAGGGGCCGGGCCGCCATGGATGAGCGCCGCGATCTCGGCGCGGAGCGTGGCCAGGGGCTCGGCGGGCGCTTGGGCCTGGATGACGAGGGCCCAAGCGAGGCACGCGAAGGCGACGAGGACGCGGCGGTTGGGGCGCATGGGGGCGGGGGGGCGGGGGGCGGGGAAGGATGAAGGATGAGGGATGAGGGGCGGGGTTAGCCGCGGTTGAGGATGAGGTCGAGGTTGAGGAGGACGTTGCCGATGGAGGTCCATGCGGCGGCGTCGGCGGGCGTGAGGCCGGGTGGCAACGGGCCGATGGGCTCGGTGGCGAGCCTGCGTGCGTCGGGTTCGGTGGATTGGTAGGCGGCGCGTTGGTCGTGGAAGAGGGAGACAAGGCGTTCGACCTCGTCGTTCGTGGGCGGTCGGCCGGTGACCTTGCGCCAACCGAAGCGGATGCGCGCGGCGATGTCCGGGGCGGGATGGGCGGCCATGGCCCGGCCGAGGGCTTGGGCGGCCTCGACGAAGACGGGGTCGTTGAGGGTGACGAAGGCATGCAACGGCGTGTTGGTGGGCTGGCGACGCAGGGTGCATTGCTCGCGGCTGGGCGCGTCGAAGGTGGCCATGCTGGGGTAGGGCACGGTGCGGCGCAGGAAGGTGTAGATGCCGCGGCGGTAGCGATTCTCGCCCTCGCTGGTGGACCAGGTCCGTTCCCCGTTGAAGGCGGCGCGCCACAGGCCGTCGGGCTGGGCCGGGTACACGCTGGGGCCGCCGATGCGACGGGAGAGGAGGCCGCTCACGGCCAGGGCCTGGTCGCGGACGGCCTCGGCCTCGAGGCGACGTCGCTCGGCGCGGCCGTGCCATCGGTTGCGCGGATCCTTGGCGGCGAGGTCCTCGCGATGGGCGGACGATTGTTGGTAGGTGGCGGAGGTCACGATCAGGCGCAGCAAGGCCTTCATTTCCCAGCCAAGTGCCGGGGCGCGGGGGTCCGGGCGCGCCCCGGGGCCCTCAGGCTTGGGCGAGGCAAACGTCACGGCCAGCCAGTCGAGGAGATCAGGGTGCGACGGCAAGGTGCCCTGCGTGCCGAAGTCCTCCTCGGTCTCCACCAATCCCTGGCCGAGCAACTGCGCCCAGAAGCGATTGACGGCGACGCGGGCGGTCAACGGATTGTCCGGGTGGGTCAGCCACGTGGCCAGCCCGCGGCGGTCGCGCGGCGCGTCCCCGGGCCATGGGTGGAAGGCAGCGGGCGTGCCGGCCGTCACCTCGTCGCCCGGGGCCTGGAAGTTGCCCTTGTGCAACACGTGGGTCTTGCGGCGCGACGCCGCAGGCAGCTCGCGCAACACGGGCACCGGGGTCCCGCGGACGGCGTCGAGTTCCGAGCGACGGGCGGCGAGGGCTCGCCCGGCGTCGCCCCGCGTCTTGGACCGCGGGCGGAAGTGGTCGTCGAGGACGCGGCGTTGATCGGCGGTTCGCTTGGATTCGGGAAGCGCCAGCACGGCGGCGATGCCGGCGGGCTGGAGCCGGACGGGCGCGGGCTGCCAGGTGGTGGAGAACCGGAAACGTCCCAGGTTCTGGCCTTCGCCGAACGAGAAGCTCAGCACGAACGTCACGAGGCCATCCTCGGACGGCGGCTGCGACAGCTCGAAGGCCAGCGCGTGGTCCTGCCCCAGCGCGCCCCCGACGGCCCAGCCGGAGTCGCGATGGGTGCTGCCATCTATGGCGGCGGCGGCGGTGAAGCCGCCTTGGGCGTTGTCGGCGGTGGCCTAGCGTAGGGCCACGGGCTCGGCGACGCGCTGGCCCAAGCGAAGCATGGGTGCCGGGGCGTTGGTGATGCGGAACTCCCGCGTGGGAGCGCGCCCGGCGTCGAGCAACGCCACGCGCGCCTTGCCCAACTGGTCGCCGCCGCCGTCGGTCCGGTTCCAGAGGACGACTTCGTCGAGTGGCAGCTCGCGCCCGAGGTCGAGTTCCCACCAGGGGTTTTCCTGCGGCAACGTGAGCGCGACGGAATGGGTGGCGTTCACGTTGCCGTCGATGTTGCCGTCGGTCGCGCGGGCGGCGTCGGCGAGGTAGGTGACGGTGGACTGGGAGGCGGTGCCGGCGGGGGCGACGTTGGTGCCGCCGCTGAACACCTGGACCTCGGCGAGGGCCAACTGGCGACGGCCGCCCTCGCCCTCGACGCGGATGAAGCGGGCGCGCAACGGGGTGGCATCGGTGGCCGGGACGGTGCGGAAGGCGCGCACGTCGTTGAGGACGAAGTTGCCCTCGCCAGCGCGGCGGCCGGGGCCGTTCTTGGGCAGGGACGGGTCTGCCAACGCCTCGAGCCGCAGGGCCGTGGTGCCCGCCGGAACCGGGAGGGTGACGAGGTACTGGTCCCGGTCCGGGTTGGGGCCGCCCACGAGGACGGATCCATCCGCCGCAGGCTGGAAGGTGGTGCCCGCATGAAGTCCGCCTCCCATGGCGGCCGGGGTGGCGACGGTCCAGGGAATGGCGCGGCCTGCGTCGGCGGCCCATGCGGCCAGCTCGGCGGCGTAGTCGGGGCCGTTGTCCTGGTACTTGGCCTGGGCGTCGCGCACGGCGGACTCGAGGGCGGCGCGGCGCCGGGCGTCGGCGTCATTGAGGAGGGCGAAGGTGGGGCGTTCGTCGGGTTGGTCGTTGTCCTCCGTCTGGTTGAAGAAGGCGTAGAAGGCGTAGTACTCGCGCTGGGTGATGGGATCGAACTTGTGGGTGTGGCACTGGGCGCAGCCCATGGTGAGGCCCATCCACGCCTGCGCCGTGACGTTCGCGCGGTCCTTGACGGCGGCGACGCGCCATTCCTCGTCGTCGGTGCCGCCCTCGGTGTTGGTCATCGTGTTGCGATGGAAGGCGGTGGCCACGACCTCGTCGCGCGACGCACCCGGCTGCAAGTCGCCGGCGAGTTGGTCCAGGGTGAAGCGGTCGTAGGGAACGTTGCGGTTGAAGGCCTGGATCACCCAGTCGCGATACGGCCAGATGTTGGGACGCAACGGGTCCGAACCCAGCCCGGCCGAGTCGGCATAGCGGGCGATGTCGAGCCAGACGCGTGCCCAACGCTCCCCGAAGTGGGGCGATTGCAAAAGCGCGTCCACGTACCGGCCCCATGCGCCGGCCGTGCGGTCGCTGGCGAGCCGGTCCACCAGCTCGGGCTCGGGCGGCAACCCGTTGAGGTCGAGTGCCGCCCGCCGCGCCAACGTGAACACGTCGGCCCGGGGCGACGGTTGCAGGCCCTCGGCCTCGAGGCGTTCGAGGACGAAGTAGTCGAGGCCATTCAACGGCCAGCGGGCGTTGCGAACGCGGGGCAGGGCGGGCCGCGAGGGCTTGCGCCAGGCCCAGTGCGGGGCGTAGTCGGCCCCCTCCGCAATCCAACGCCGAAGCAGCGCGGCCTCGGCCGACGTCACCACGTTGTGCGTCTCCGGCGGCGGCATGACGTCGTCCGGGTCCTTGCTCAGGATGCGCCGCACCATCTCGGACGCGTCCGGCTTGCCGGGCACGATGGCCACGCGGCCCTCCTTGCCTGGCTTGGTTGCGAACTCGTGCGTGTCCAGCCTCAGGCCCGCCTTGCGGGTGCCTTCGTCGGGTCCATGGCATGCGAGGCAACGGGAGGAAAGGATGGGCCGGACCTCGCTGGAGAAGTCCACCTTGCGGGGCGCGCCGTTCGCCGGGGCTGCGTGTCCGACGGCGGCGGACCCCCAGGCGACACCTGTCAGCAACGCCCCGCAAACCATCCGGAAAAAGGGCAGGGCACGCGCAACACCGTGGGGCGACAACATGGCCATGGGCTTTACCCCAAGGACGGCGGCAACTCAATGCCGCGCGTGGCGTTCAGGGGTCTTCGTCGGCGGCGAGGCGGGCACGCTGGACGCCGTGGTTGCCACCGCGGACCCGACGGCGGTTCTGGGCGTACTGGTGCTCGCGTCGTCGGTCGGCCACGGCCATGAGCTCGGACTGGAGCTTGAGGAAGCTGTCGATGCGTTCGCGGGGGATGCGTCCTTCGGCGACGTGCCGCTGGACGGCGCATCCTTGCTCGCCGCCGTGGCGGCAATCGCGGAACCGGCATTCGGAGGCGATGTCGGCGATGTCGGGGAAGGCCTCGCCCAGGCCTCCGTCGGCGAGCCACAGGTGCCATTCACGAAGGCCGGGCGTGTCGATGACGAGGGCTCCGTCCGGAAGGAGGATGAGCTCGCGATGGGTGGTGGCATGGCGGCCCTTGGAGTCCCACTCGCGCACAGGAAGGGTGGCCATGGCCTTCTCGCCGAGGAGACGGTTAACGAGGCTGGACTTGCCGACGCCGGAGGTGCCGAGGACGACGGCGGTCGAGCCGGGCGGGAGGTTCTTGCGAAGGAGCGGCAGGCCGCGTCCGGTGCGGGCGGAGGTGAGGACGACGGGGTGTTCGCCGGCCAAGGCTTGGACGTCGCGGAGGGCGGCGTCGGGGTCGGGATGGAGGTCGGCCTTGTTGAGGACGACGACGGGGCGCGCCCCGCCCTCGTGGACGGAGACGAGGAATCGCTCGATGCGGCGGAGGGAGAGGGTGGCGTCGAGGGCCTGGACGACGAGGGCGACGTCGATGTTGGCGGCGAGGAGCTGGGGGGTGCCGGCGCGCCCGGGGTTTTTGCGGGTGATGGTGGTGCGGCGGGGGAGGAGGGCCGCGATTGCGACGCGGTCGGAGGCGGGGTTGGGGCGAAGGGCAATCCAGTCGCCGACCTTGGGGAGGGTGGAGGGGTCGTGGCGTTGGCGGAAGAACTTGCCGGCGACCTGGGCGATGAGCGGGCCTTGGGCACCGACGACGGTGTAGTGGTGCTTGTCCTCGGTGACGACGCGTGCGGGCTGGAGGCCCTGGGCTGCGAATGGGGCGAAGAGGGATTGCCAGGTGTCGTCCCAGCCGAGGGCGGCGAGGTTCATGGGGCGGGGGCGAGGAGCCGGGCGCGGGCGCGGAGGGCCTCGAGAAGGGCGGCGACGAGGGGGGTGGGCTTGCCGCGCCAGAGGGCTCCCACCTGTAGGGGTTGGAGTTCCGTGACGGGAAGGGCGCGGAGGGCCGGGTTGGGGCGCATGCCGGGCAGTGCGAATGCGAGGCCGACGCCAAACCCGGCGGCGGCATAGATCTCGACGAGGTCCAGCGAGTGAACCTCGATGGACGGGGGCCATTCGATATCGCGCGCGGAGAGGACCTCGCGGAGCTGCCTGGGGAGAGCCTCGTTGGCCGGCAGGCTCACGAGGGCCGGGGCGGGTGCGGAGGGGTTGGCGTCGTCGCCGGAGGATCCGCCGGCGAGGGCGGCGAGGACGGCGGCGGACGAGCGGAACGGCGAGTCCTTGCGGACGAGGAACACGGGCTGGAGCTGGACCAGCGGCTCGCAGAGGAGGCCGGAGACGGGGCGGCCGTCGAGGATGGTGACGGCGAAGTCGATCTCGTGACGGTCGAGCCAGGCTTCGACGAGGGGTTGATGGGCGTCGCGGAGGACGAGGCGGAGCCTGGGGAAGCGGCGTTGCACGTCCTGGAGGACGGCGGGGAGGTGGTCGCGCAGGACGACGGCGGGCGCGGCCATGCGGAGGGTCTGGGTGGCGCCGCCTCGGAGGCGTTCGCCGACGGACTCGACGTTCCCGAAGAAGGGGCGGACGAACTCGTAGAGCTCTTGGCCGGCCGGGGTGAGCTGGAAGGGGCGCCGGTTGAAAAGCTTGAGGCCGAGGTCGGCCTCGAGCTGGAGGATTTGGCCGGAGACGGCGGGTTGCTGGATGCCGTAGGGCATGTTGCGGACGGCCTCCATGATGCCGCCGTGACGGGCGACATAATAGAACAGCTCCAGGTGATGGATGTTGGTCATGGAGGCGTCGCGGGGGGCGGGTGGCCGGGTCAGGCGCCGTGCTGGTGATGTTGGGCGTCGATGCCGGCCCGGGCGATCTCGTCGTTGGTGAGGGCGTTGTACACGATCCACTGCTCGTTGTGGAAGGAGCCGTCGGGCCGGAACGTGAGCTTGGCGAAGAAGCGCTTCTCGAGGTCGATGAGGAGCCGCTCGTCGCGGGTGCGGAGGCGGTCGAGGACGCGGGGGTTGCAGACGACCTTGACCTGGAAGTCGGAGTCGTCGCGGGGGCGCGCCTTGAGGATGGCGGTGAGCTTGCGCTGGATCTCGACGGACATGGTCTCGGCGGACTTGATGAAGCCGCGACCGCGGCAGTGGACGCAGTCCTCGTACAGGGAGGACTGGACGGACTCGGTCTGGCGTTGGCGGGTCATCTCCATGAGGCCGAGGGGGGATAGGGGGAGGATGTGGGTCTTGGCCTTGTCGCGGCGGAGGCCCTCCTTCACGCGCTGATAGACCTGTTGCTGGTCGCGGCGGGAGCGCATGTCGATGAAGTCGAGGACGATGATGCCGCCCATGTTGCGGAGGCGGAGCTGGCGGCAGATCTCGTCGGCGGCCTCGAGGTTGACGCGGAGGATGGCGGAGTCGTGGTCCTTGCCGCCCTTGTGCTTGCCGGTGTTGACGTCCACGGCGACGAGGGCCTCGGTCTCGTCGATGACGAGGTAGCCGCCGGACTTGAGGGAGACCTGGCGGGAGAAGGCGGACTCGAGCTGGCGGGTGATGTTGAAGCGGTCGAAGAGGGGCTCGGCCTCGTTTTAGAAGTGGATGCGGCTGGCGGAGCGCTTGGAGATGCGGGCGATGGCATCGCGGATGTATTCGAACTTGCCGAGGTTGTCGATGACGATGCGGGTCACATCCTCGGTGAGGAAGTCGCGGACGGTGCGCTCGATGAGGTCGGGCTCCTGGAAGACGCAGGTGGCGAGGGGTTGCTCCTTGATGTGCTGCTGAACTTCCCGCCATTCCTCGAGGAGCATGGCGAGGTCGCGGATGAAGTAGCGCTTGAGCTTGCCCTCTCCGGCGGTGCGGACGATGACGCCCATGCCCTCGGGGATGGAGAGCTCCCGGACGATCTTCTTGAGGCGCTGCCGTTCCTCGCTGCTCTCGATCTTGCGGGAGATGCCGGACTGGTCGGAGTTGGGCAGGAGGACGAGGTAGCGGCCCGGGAGGGAGAGGTTGGTGGTGACGCGCGGGCCCTTGGTGCCGATGGCGTCCTTGGTGACCTGGACGATGATCTCGGAGCCCGGGGGATAGAGGCGCGGGACGTCCTTTTGGGTGAACTTGGGCTTGTCGTTGCGGCGTGAACGGCCGTCGTGGCGCTCGACGATCTCGACGTTGGAATCGAGGGAGCTGGGGACGATGTCCCAGTAGTGGAGGAAGGCGTTCTTCTCGAAGCCGATGTCCACGAAGGCGGCCTTAAGGTTGTCCTCGAGGTTCTTCACCTTGCCCTTGTAGATGGAGCCGACCAGCCGTGCGTCGTTCGTGCGCTCCACGGTGAACTCCTCGAGGCGCCCGTCCTCCAGCACGGCCACGCGGCTTTCGAGGGGCTCGGCGCTGATGATGACCTCCTTGCTGACCTTGGGCTCGGGCTCGACGAGGTCGCGGACCTTGCGGACGACGTCCTTGACGGCGGAGCGTGCCCTCTCGAGCAGGCCCGAGGTGCGGGCGTCGCGGCCGCCATCGCGATCGCGCCGTTCGCCGGGTTCATCCCGGTCATCCCGCTCCGCCCGGGGGGCGTCGTCCGTGTCGCGGCTGCGGCCGCGACGGCGTGTGGAGCGGCCGCGTCGGCTGCGGCCGCCGCGGGATCGCTCGCGCGTCGGCTCGCCCTCGCGCTCTGCGGGTTCATCGCGGTCGCCGTCGCGTTCGTCGCCGGGATCTTCCGCGCGGTCGTCCGAGGGGGCATCGGCGCGAGGCTCGTCGCGGTCGTCGCGGTTGTCGCGCTCTTGGTCCCTGGGCGCGGCGTCGCGGCGGGGCTCATGGGAGTCCTCGTCGTCGTCGATGGGACGGCGGTAGGACTGGTCGCGGCCGGAGGCGGCGTAGTCGGGGGCGGACTCCGGGGCGGCGTCCTCCGGGAGCCCGGCGGCGATGTTTTCGGCGCGGCGGATTTCCTCCTCGAGGCGGCGGCGGTTGCGGCGTTCCTCGGCCTGGGCCGGGGAGGCGGCGCGGTCGCGGTCGCGGTCCCGGTCGCGATCACGGCTGCGTGGGGCGTCGGAGGGGCGGCTGCGGGGCGGATCCTGGGGAGGTGGCGTGGAGAGGGAGGCAGGGGCAGGGGCTGGGGCGTCCTGCCTGGGAGGTTGGGGGCGTGGGTTGGTGCGGGCGGCGAGGCCTCCCGAGGGCTTGAAGGTGGAGCCTCCGCGGCCCTTCTTGAAGATTTGGTAGCTCATGGTGAAAGGGGTGTGTGCCTAGTAGTTCTTGCGGTGTTGATGGATGTTCTGGAGCACGCCGATCCCGAGGAGCGAACACACCACCGAGGTGCCGCCTGCGGAGAGCAGGGGCAACGGGATGCCCGTGACGGGCATGAGGCGGATGTTCATTCCGATGTTCACGAACACGTGCGTAAAGAGGAGGGCGACGACGCCGGAGGCGAGGATGCGTCCGAGGCGGTCGCGGGCTTGCCCGGCGATCTTGATGCCGGAGAAGAGGACGGTGCCGTAGAGGCCGAGGACGAGGATGGAGCCTGCGAAACCGGTTTCCTCGGCGATGACGGAGAAGATGAAGTCGTTGTGGGCGACGGCGCGTGGGAGGTAGCCGAGGGCTCCCTGGGTGCCCTGCTGCCACCCCTTGCCCCAGACGCCGCCGGACCCGACGGAGATGAGGGCCTGGTCCACGTTGTAGCTCTTGTTGGCCTTTTCGGCACGCGCGGTGGCGCGCTGGGCGTCGGAGGCTCCGGGGTCCGAGAAGTCCATGTTGAAGTACACCAAAAGGCGGTGCCGCTGGTAGTCCTCCAGCTTGATGAGGCGCCACTGGGGGGGGAGGAAGAGAACCTGGAGGAGCACGAGGAGGACAAGGAGGGACGCGCCGCCGAGGAAACGGCCGAGGAGGCGTCCCGGGACGCCGGCCACGAGGAGCATGACGACGGCGGAGGGCATGAAGACGAGGGCGGAGCCGAGGTCGGGCTGCTTGAGGACAAGCGCGAAGGGCAGGAAGGCCATGCCGAGGGCCTTGGCGAAGATGGCCCGCGAGGCGAGCTCGCCCTGGGGGCGAGACAGGAAGTTGGCGAAGGCGAAGAGGAACGCGAGCTTGGCGAACTCCGAGGGCTGGAACTGGATGGGGCCCACGGCGATCCACCGCTTGGCCCCGAGGCGCTCGACCCCGACGACATACACGGCGACGAGGAGGACGATGGAGAGCCAATAGGCCACGAGAGACCAGCGGGCGAGGCGCGAGTAATCGACGAGGCAGGAGCCAAAGACGAGGCCGACGCCCAGCCCGTAGGCGATGGCCTGGCGGACGGCGAGGCGATCAAACCACGCGGCGCCCCGCGAGGACTCGGCGGCCCCGGTGGCGGAGAAGATGAAGGCGACGCCGACGAGCATGAGGCCGAGGACGGCCAGCCAGAGGGAGCGGTCCACGATGCGCTCGCGCTGGACGTCCGGGAGGGGCAATGAGGGTGCGGCGACGTTCATGGGTGGGATCCTCCCATCGAGATGCCGCCAAGCTCGCGGTCGCGCAGGTGCTCGTAGATGCGCTGGGCAACCGGGGCGCACGTGCGTCCGCCGGAGCCGCCGGACTCCACCATCACGACGACCGCGTAGCGCGGGGACTCAAACGGGGCGAAGCTGGCGAACCACGTGATGCGGTCCACGAGCTTGCGGCCGGACTTGACCTCGGCGGTGCCGGTCTTGCCGCAGACGGCGAAGCCCGGGACGCGGGCGGCGCGGCCGGTGCCGTCGTCGAGGGCGACGTCGTCGCGCATGGCGGCATGGACGAGGGCCAGGTGGGGGCGCGGGATGTCGATGCGGGAGCGCACCTGCCCGGGACGGACGCGCTGGGGTGGCTCCGGGGAGAGGGCTTCGCCAGGCTCGATGCGGTCCACGAGGCGGGGCCACCAAACAGACCCGCCATTGGCGACGGCGGCGAAGACGAGGGCCAGTTGGAGGGGGGTCACGGTGAGTTCCTGCCCGATGGAGAGGTTGGCGGTCTTGCCGGCCGCAAAGGCCTGCGGGATTTCCGAGGCCTCCGGGAGGATGCCGCTGGTCTCCTCCTGGATGCGGAGGCCGGTCTTCTCGCCGAGGTGAAGGCGCCGGGCGTAGGCCAGCAACGGGCCCAGGCCGAGCCGCAGCCCATGGTCGATGAAGTAGGCGTTGGAGGACTTGATGAAGGCGCGGTTGAAGTCGTAGTCGCCCGCCGGGGCGGTGTCGTCGATCACATGGTTTCGGCCCAGGCGGTAGTATCCCAGGGTGTGCATCCGCTCGAGGGCGGACGCCGGCGTGAGCACGCCCGCGTCGAGGCACGCCAGGGCCGTGACCACCTTGAACGTGGAGCCCGGGTTGTAGGAACCGTAGGTCGCCCGGTTGAACATCGGGCGCATCTTGGGATCCAGCAGGCGCTCGTAGTCGGCGCGGCGGATGCCGTCGATCCATCCGTTGGGGTCGAAGGACGGGGCGGAGGCCATGGCGAGGATGTCGCCGTTGCGGACGTCGAGAACGACGGCGGCGCCGCGTTCGTCGCCGGAGACCAACGCCAGGGACTTCTCGACGGCGCGCTGGAGGTGCAGGTCCAGGGTGGTCACCAGGTGGTCGCCCGGGACGGGGGCCTCGATGAGGACCTCGCCTTGGCGATGCCGGTAGCCGGAGGAGTTGATGAGGATGCTCTTGGCTCCGGCAACACCCCGCAGGGCGCGGTCATAGGCGGCTTCCAGGCCGATTTCACCGCGGTAGTCCCGAAGCCGGTAGTCGAAGTCCCGGTCCTCGGCGGGGTCGGGGTCCTCGGTGGACTTGACGTAGCCGAGGACGTGGGCGGCGAGGGGGCCGTGGGGGTAGAGGCGGCTGGGGACGAGGTCCACCTCGACGCCGGGGATGGAGGAGCCCTGCTCGGTGAGGATGGCGACCTGGGCCGGGGCGAGGCGGTTGACCAAGGGAAACGGAAGAGCGCGCTGCTGCTGCCAGTGCCGGAAGAGGTCCTCCTCGGTCTTGGACACCTGGAGCGCGAGGCGTTGGTTGACCTGGAGAATGATGTTGGAGACGACGGAGTAGCGGGCTGAACGACGGAGCCACTCGCGCTCATTGCTGCTGAGGGCGGGCTGACGCGGCTTCCGGCCGAGGCGCGCGGCGAGTTGCTCCCACAGGGAGACCGGGGCCGCGTTGGTGAGCCCCCGGGCGGCGAGGTGCAGGAGTCGGAGCCGCTTTTCCTCGGATGCGAACTGTGGCAGCAGCTCGTCGAGGTACACGTCCAACCGGTACCGGGGCTGGTTGTCCACCAGGGGCAGGCCGTTGCGGTCCAGGATGCGGCCGCGCAGGGCGGGGACGCGGACGGAGCGGAAGGACTGGGTTTCCTGGCGCTCGCGGTAGTGGTCGCCTTGGAGGACCTGGATGCGCCACAGGCCGGCGGCCAGCACGAGGAGCCCCGCCGAGATCCACCACGCCACGATGCGGAGGGATCCGTCGCCCCTGTTGATTTGGTCCAGGACGAGCATGGCTAGGAGCGGCCTCGCTTCATCTCGCGTTGGCCGGCCATGAACGAGGTGGGCGCGGCGGGGTACTCGAAGGATTGGCGGAGTCGATCAAAAGCCCAGAAGCAGGCGGGGCATGCGGCTCCGTTGAGCAGGCCCAGCACGAGGAGCTGGCGCGCCGAGTGCCACCCGAGGGCGGGTCCGGAGTGGGCGGCTTGGAGGAGCAGGCCGTGCCCCAGCGGCAGCGCGAGCCCGAGCCCGAGCCCAAGCCAGAATTGGGCGTAACGTTGCTCGCGCAGCAGCAGGTGCTGGCGGGTGCTGAGGAAGAACGTCGCCAGGAAGGGAGTCACGGATCCAAGGCCGAGGCGCGAGCCCGACAGGGCGTCGGTCCAGAGGCCGAGGAGGACGGCGAAGAGGGAGGCGGTGGCGAGCCCGTGGGTGAAGGCGGCATAGACGACCAAGGCGGGCCCGAGGGCGAGCGGCACCCCGAGCAAGCCGCGCAGGACGGAGAATTGGGTCTGGGCGAAGGCGGCAAGCCATCCGGCCACGAAGAGGGTGATGGGGGACGCCCAGTTCATGGCAGGAGCACCCACACTTCCTCCAGCCGGTTCAGGTGCGCCCCCAGCCGGACGCGCGCGCTCGTGAAGAGGCCGGAACGCGCCGGCCGGGCATCCATCACGGTCCCCACGGCCAGCCCCTTGGGAAACACGCCGCCCTCGCCGCTGGTCAGGATCAACTGCCCGGCCATCACGCTGGGCGTCTGTTGGAACGTGGTCATCTCGACGATGCCCGCGTCCGTCGTCTGCTGGCCGCCGGCGATGATCCCGTGATCCCGCGTCTCGGACACGAGCACGGCCACCCCGCACGAGGCGTCGCCGATGAGCGCCACCTGGCTGTGGCTGTGGCCGACGACGGCGATGCGGCCCACCAGGCCATCGGCGGAGACGACGGGCTGGTTGACGGCGGCCCCGTCGCGCGAGCCGTAGTCAATCAGGCAGGTTCGCCACCACGTGGAGGCGTCGCGGCCGACGACCCGCGCCAGCCGTGGACGCCAGGCGCCGCGGGGCAGGGACCCCAACTGGGCGCGGAGCCGCTGGTTCTCGGCTGCTGCCTCCGCGCCCAGGGCGGCCTCGAGGCGAAGGGTGGCATTGTCCTTCTCGAGGCGCCGGACCTCGGAGATGAGCGTGGAACGAGGCAGCAACTCGTACGACGCCGTGTCCACGAAGGACTGCGAGGCCGACGAGACGCCCAGCAACGGCAGAAAGAGGCCGCCCAAGGCCAGCTTGATGCGCGCGGTCGCACCCGACGGCAGGTTGAGCAGCAGCAGCAACAGCAGGCCGACGGCGGTGACGACGATGGTTTGGGGGCGCTTCAGCAAGGTTCGTCCCGTGGCACGGGGCGAACGCGGGTCGCGATGGAGGAGGAAAGGGCGCGCATGGCGGGGCTAGGTGCTGGAGGAGGCGACGCGCCTGAGGAACGCCAGCTCTTGCAACACCCGGCCCGTGCCGGTCGCCACCGCGCTCAAGGGGTCGTCCGCGATGTGCACCGGCAGGCCGGTCTCCTGGGAGACGAGCCGGTCAATGTTGCGGAGCAACGCGCCGCCTCCCGCCATGACGATCCCTCGGTCAACCAGGTCGGCCGAGAGCTCGGGCGGGCAGCGTTCGAGCGTGATGCGAACGGATTCCAGAATGTTGGAGAGGGGCTCCTGAAGCGCCTCGCGAATCTCCTCCGAGCGCACCGTGACGGTGCGCGGCAGACCGGCCGACAGGTCGCGTCCCTTCACCTCGAGCGTGAGTTCCTGCTCCAGGGGAAAGGCGGACCCGATGCGAATCTTGATCTCCTCGGCGGTGCGTTCGCCGATCATGAGGTTGTGGGCCTTCTTCATGTGCGCGACGATCGTGTCGTCAAACTCGTCGCCTCCCACGCGGACGGAGCGGCTGAACACGATGCCGGCCAGTGAGATGATCGCGATCTCGCAGGTGCCCCCGCCGATGTCCACGATCATGTTACCGGCCGGCTCATGCACCGGCAGCCCCACGCCAATGGCCGAGGCCATGGGCTGTTCAATCAGATACACCTCGCGGGCGCCGGCGTGGGTGGCGGAATCCTTGACGGCCCGCTTCTCCACCTCCGTGATCCCGCTCGGCACCGCCACGACGACCCGCGGCGCGATCAACTTGCGATGATGCACCTTCTGGATGAAGTGCCGCAGCATCGCCTCGGTGATCTCAAAATCTGCAATGACGCCATCCTTCATGGGACGGATGGCGACGATGTTGCCGGGCGTGCGACCCAGCATGCGCTTGGCCTCCTCGCCAACGGCCAGGACGGTGGTCGTCCCTGCCTGGATCGCAACGACAGAGGGCTCACGCAGGACGATCCCTTGATCCCGCACGTAAACGAGCGAGTTCGCGGTGCCCAAGTCGATGCCGATATCGTTGGAGAAGAGGCCCTTTAGCTGCGCAAACATGAAGAGTGCCCAACGAGCACAACGCCATCGTGCGCCAGTTGCCAACGCAGGGTCAAGGACGCTCTCCGTGCCGTCGCGCGCACCGGTCCCTCCCGAAGTGGGCGGTGTTCCCAAGAACGCCGTGGCTGGCTCAACGCTGGAAGCGGGGCCGTCCCCGGCCGCCTCTCCTTGCCCCCCGCCTTGCGGGACCGGTCCGTTCCACGCAGCCCGCTCCCATGTTACCGACACCTTTGGGATGCACGGCGCGCGCACACACGGGGTGAGTCAGAGGGCCGGAAACGGGAAGCGGGAACGGGGAAGCGGGAACAGGGAAGCGGGGGCCGCACTTCGATGCGGCGTCGCGACTCCAGTCTGTAGGCCGCGTGCCCTCACGCGGCGATGGCGATGCCGCATGCCCGGTCGCCGGGGCAGGGGACCCGGCCTACAGCCGCGTCGAGCCCAACACGACCTCACTCGCAGGGTGAGCCCTTGGGTTCCTGCCCGTGAGCCCATCCTCCAGGATGGGAAGGGCGTTTCCTCGTTTTGAAATCCTCTTCGACTGCCGTTTCTAGGTTCAGTTGGGAGGGAAGAGATGGCGAAGCAGATCGAGCAAGCACGACCGATCCAACGGAATCGTTCGAGCCAAGGCTCGGCGCACAGCGCACCCCGCGCTCCGCCCAGCCCCTCGTCACGTCAACCCAGCGACACCGGTCCGCGCTCGCAAAACTTGGGATTGCCGAAGGTCTTGATGTCGTGACCGACGGCATGGGCCAGCGCCAGCCACAGGCGATTGTGCGGGGTGGGCTCGAGCTTCACCGCCCGGCCCTTCCCCAGCCCCAGCCCGCCGCCCACCAGCACGAACGGGATGTTGTCCAGCGTGTGGCTGTTGCCCTTCCCCAGCTCGTTCGTCCACAACAGCGTCGTGTGGTCCAGCATCGAGCCCTCGCCGCCCGGCTCCGGCACCTCCGCCAACGCCTTGGCCAGCGCCGCAATCTCGCCCGCAAACCACACGTTGATCTTCACCAGCTTTTCCTGCGACCCCTCGTTCAGGTCCGGGTCGTGCGACAACGAGTGATGCCCCTCCTCCACCCCCAGCCACTTCATCCGCGCCTGGCCCACCGAGTTCGTGAACTGCAACGACGCCACCCGCGTCATGTCGTTCGCCAGCGCGTTCACCAGCAGGCGCCGTTGCAACGCCGACGAACGCGGCATGTCGTCGTTGTCCGTCCCCACCCCGGGCTCCAACGCCGGCGGCGGCACCGCCAGCTTCTGTCGCCCTGCCTGCTTCAGGTCCCGTTCCAACGCCCGCACCTCCGTCACGTGCCGGTCTAGCAGGTCCCGGTCCTCGCGCCCCATCCGGCGCGACGCCCGCCGCAGGTCGTCCCGCACGCCGTCCAACACCGACGCCAGCGCATCCCGATCCTTGATGCCGCCATACAGGCGCTCGCACACCTGGTACGGGTCCGACACCGGAGCCACGGGCTGGTTGGGCCCCGCGTAGGTCCAGCGCGTCCACGGATCCGCCCGGTTCGGCACCGCCACGCCCAGTTCCAACGACGCAAACCGCGTCCGCGTCGCCGTGCGCCCCGACAGGAACCGCGCGATCTCCTGGTCAATGGAAGGCCCGCTCGCCCACCCGGCCGGCGTGTCCGACCCGCCCTGGATGTTGCCCGGGAACAACTCGATCCCCGTCAGCAGGCAACTCATGCCCCGCATGTGGCCGTCGCCGTCGCCGCGCACGCGGTTGCACAGCCCTTGGATCGTGATCAACCGGTCCTTGAATGGCTCCAGAGGCGCGAGGATCCGCTTCAACGCCCCGTGCGGGCCCGCCGCGTCCGGCCAGAAGTGCGCCGGCACGATCCCGTTCGGCGAAAAGATGAAGACGATGCGCTGCCGCGGGGCCCGCGACGACGCCTTCGCCGCCAACGACGGCAATCCTGCGAGGAACGGCAGGCTGGCCGCGCCCGCCGCCATCCCCCGTCCCAATGTTCCCACGAACTCCCTGCGCTTCATCGGCGATCCTTTCGTCCTTCCCTGCCCGGCGTCATGGCGTCCACGCCACGCACCACGATTTCCACCCACAGGTTGCGAATGTGGCAATCCCCCGCCGCAAATCCCTCGTCCAGCCGCGCCATCAACCCGGGGTCAAACGCCTCCGGCGACTGCTTCCAAGTGTGCTGGAACAACTGCCGCACGAACCCGCGGCGCGCCTCCGGGCTCTCCGCCGCCAACCGCGCCACGTCCCGCGCGCCCGTCAACCGCACCACCCGCCCGTCCGGTTGCAGGTAGTCCGCCACCGGGTCCACCGGCTTCCGGTTGTCATGCGTCCGCAGCCGACCCACGGCGTCGAAGCGCTCCAGGCTGAATCCCAGCGGGTTGATCGTCGCATGGCATCCCATGCACGCCGCCTTGCCCGTCAGTTCCGTCACCTTCTCCCGCATCGTCAACGACGGGTCGAACCGGTCGTCCATGAACTCGATGGCCATCGGCGGCGGCCGCAGCGTCCGCCCCAGCACGTTGCGCGTCAGGAACACCCCCCGGTGAATCGGCGACGAGCTGCGATGGTACGAGAACGCCGCGAGGATCAACGGGTGCGTCAACACGCCCGCGCGCTGCTCGGCGTCCATCCGCACCGGCACGAACCCGTCCTCCCTCGGCCCCTCCACCCCGTAGAACCGCGCCAGCCTCCCGTTCATGTACACCCGGTCGTCCAGCAGCAACCGCCGGAAGTCCGGCTTGTCCCCCCACGCCACCTCCTCCACGAACTGCTCCAGCGACCAGCGCAAGTCCGACATCACCTCGGCGTCGAACCCCGGGTAGGCCTTGGGATCCTTCGACAGGTCCGTGGCCTCCTCCAAGCGCAGCCAATGCCGGAAGAACCCCGCCAGCTTCGCGCGCGCCCGTGCGTCCCCCAGCATTCGCGTCGCCTGCGCCCTCAAGGCCGCCTCGTCCATCAGGCCCGCGCCTCCCGTCGCCGCCTCGCGCAGCGCCGCGTCCGGCACCGAGTCCCACAACGCCAGCGCCAATGCCGTCGCCCGGCCCGCCCCTCGCACGCCCGGCTCGGCCGCCACCGACGGATACAGGAACTCCGGGGCCGTCAGGATGCGGACCAAGGCCCGCCGCGCCGCCGCCTCCACGGCTGACCCGATTGGAACGCCGAGCCCACAACCTCCGCCTCGCGCCGGGCCGACAGCTCCCCGCGGAACGCCCGTGCCGCCAGCACCGAGCAAAACCGGCGCACCTTCTCCACCCGGTTCGTCGCGCCCGCCTTCGTCCCTGCAAACGCGTCCAACCGCGCGCCCACCACGTTCGCCACCTCGAACGCCGAACGCGTCACCGCCTCCAGCCATGCCTTCGACACCGCCGACCCGCGCGCATAGCCGCGGCTCCCGTCGTCGGCGGGGAAGGGCGTCCCCATCACGACCCATCCCGTCGAGGGCTCCGGCGACAACACGTGCGACGGCACCGTTGTCCATGCCCCGCCCGGCGGACGCCATTCGAGCCGGACGGAGGCGTTCGTTTCCTTGAACTTGAAGAAGTCGAGCCGCAGCGGGTACGCCCGCCCGCCCAGCAACGTCACCGAGGCCGTCCCCTCCCGCATTTTGCCGCCCGAGCTGACCCACAGGTCGATCAACGCCTCCGACCGCCGCGCGTCGCTGTCGTCCCGCCGGTTCTGGTCGCCGGGAGCCATCTCCGCGTTGACGTACAGGCGAGCCCCATTCGGCGTCCGCACCCGGAAGTCATACGTGCCCGACTCCGGCGCGAGCAGCGAGCCGGACCACGCGACCGAGAACGCATCCGCCGTGATGCCATCCACGGGGCTGTTCGTGCCCCAGTCCCGGTCCACGGAGGCATCCTCCCGGCGGAGCACGCTGCGCTCCTTCTTGTTCATGCCCTTGGACTGGAAGTACTCCGCCGCCAGCCCGCCGCGGCGCGTGGCCTGCTTCACCGTTCCAAAGCCCGCCAGCAAGTCCGCGACGCTCGCCTGGTGTTGCTCATGGGTGAGCCGCTGCAACTCCAGCCGCGCCGGCGACAACCGCGCCCGCGCCTCTGCCGAGTAAAACGCCCCATGAATATACGCCGACACCGACAGCGCATCCTCCGCCGTCAACGTCCCGGGGGCGTCGTCGGGCATCGTCCGCTGCACGTAGTCCGCCAGCGCATGCACCGCGAGGTCGCCCGCCAAGGGCTCGGCGCGCTTCCCGGCCACGCCTTGCCCATTCTTTCCATGGCACCGCGCGCATTCGGACCGGTAAATCCGCGCGCCCTGCGCCGCCGTGGCCGACGCCTTCGTTCCCTGGGACGCCGGGGCCGCGTGACTCGCTCCCACGGACGCCATGGATACCACGCACCCCAGGGCCAACGCCCAGGCACCCCGCCATTCGTTGTGGATTCGCGCTCGCATTCGCCCGCTCCCATCGCCCGCCGCGACGGGCGAGCCTCAATGCCCTTCCATGCCACCGCCCTTGGGCTCCGGCAACAGGAAGCTCAGGCACACGCCCAGCACCATCGCCGCGCACCCCGTGACCGCCGCCGCCTTCGCCACCTGCTCGAAGGTCGTCCCCGTGAACATCGGGGCGAGGATGTTCGACGTGAGGTACGCGGCCGAGGTGCCGAACATGCGGCCGCCCACGTTCGTGGCGAAGCTGCCGCCCGTTCCCCGCAGGTGCAGCGGGAACACCTTGGGCAGGTATTCCCCAAAGTAGCTGAACTGCGCGACCGTCAGGAAGCCCGCCACCGCCACGCCCCATCCGAACCACTCGGGATGGTTCTGGAACAGGAAGTAGTACGTCACCGGGAGCACGATCACGCCCGGCACCTGGAACAGGCGCAGCAACGTCCCGCGCGACACCGCCGCCACCACGAGCAACGCCAGCGCAATCCGCCCCGCCAGCCCGCCCAGCTCCTGCCGGAGCTGCACCGCGTTGCCCCGCGACTTGATCACCGTGTCCGCCCCCTCCTGCTTCTCGCGATTGGCCGCGATCTGGCCCATCGCCTTCTCCCGTTCCACCACCGCCTTGCGCGCGTCCGGCTTGCCCTCGGTCACCTTCGCCAGCTCGCCATCCAGCCGCGCCAGCTCGTTCGTCATCCCCGAAAGCTTGGCCACCAGCGCCGGCCGTGCCGCCGCGTCCGCCGACTCCGCCAGCCGACGCGTCGTGCGCATCGCCACCCGCAGCCGGGCGCGTTGTCCCGCCACCTCCGCCAACCCCGGCGTCGCCTCCACCGCGCCCCGGTAGGCCGGCATCACCGCGTCCAGGCCCGCGTTCAATCCCTTCGCTTCGTCCTGCAATGGCTTCAGCACCTTGCGTTGCTCCGCGAGGTCCGCCAGGCCCGGCACGATCCGCGTGGGCGTCAGTTGAAGCGCCCCGAACGCCACCCCGTACGCGCACGCCGACAGCGCCGCCGTCACCAGCGTCGTCCGGCGCAACTCCGGGCTGAACAACGCGCCGAAGCTCGGCCGCGTCAGCGTCCCGTTGCGGCGTCGCTCGCGCCAGCTCGGCGACTCCGGCACGAACGGCAGCATGAGCGCGATGGGCAGGGCGGGTAGCAGGCCGGAGATGAGCGTGTAGCGCCAGTTGGCATGGGCGTTGAACGGCTCCGGCACCGGGATCGCCGGGAGGTCCGCCGCGTGGGCCAGCGTCCACGCGTTCACGCCCGTCACCATGATGCCGCCCACCGAGGCAAACGCCTGCGTCCACCCCAGCACCTTCTCGCGCGCGCCCTTGTCGGGGAACAGCTCGGCCAGCCACGTGATGGCCGCCACGAACTCGATGCACACGCCCACGAAGGTCGCGCACCGAAAGAACAGGAACCACGGCAGCGACGTGCT
>JBJSZF010000037.1:0-3143 GCA_046090125.1 Verrucomicrobiota bacterium | reverse complement strand
CTGGGTGGGTTGCAGGGTGCGTTTCGCGTGCGGTTCTTGGCGTGGCTGGGGTTGGCGCTGTTGTTGGCCGGTGGCGGTGCCTGGTGGTGGAAGACGCGCCAGTCTGGGCTTGTCGAAGGGCCGGAGGTGTCGCGCGAGTCGTTGGTGCTCAAGGACGAGAGGTTGTACCTGACCAACGCTCCGACGCCCTTCACTGGGATCGTCCTGGAACGTTACCCCGATGGCGTGGTGAGGTCCCGCTCCGGGGTGAAGGAGGGCAAGCTCCAGGGTGAGTCGCGGGGATGGTACCCGAACGGGCAGTTGCAGGTGTTGGAGCACTTTGAGGCGGGGGTGTCCCATGGGGTGCGCACCAAGTGGCATGAGAACGGCGAGCGGCAATCGGAGGCGCAGATTGTCCGAGGCGTGATCGAGGGGGTTTTTCGGCGTTGGCATCCGGAGGGGGGCTTGGCGGAGGAAATCCCGATGAAGGCGGGGCAGCCCGACGGCTTGGCAAAGTCGTTCAACCCGGACGGCAGTCCGAAGGCTGAGGCCGTGCTCAATGCCGGGCAGGTGGTGACGCAACGGTTCTTCAACGTTGAAAAGCCTGCGGCGCGGTCCTTGACAATGCCCGGAGGCGGGGGCGGAATCGTCCCGAACGGGCAATGAAAGCACTCAAGACAGGTCTCGTGTTGGCGTTTTGGGGCGTCGTCCACGGCACGGCGATGGCCTCCCCTTCCTACTCGGTGGACTGGGATGTCCCGTCCGCAGGTGCCGGCAGCGCCAGTGGCGGGTCCTTCGGGGTTTGGGATGTCGTTGGCCAGGTCGACGCCGGCTCGTTTTCGGGCGGGACGTTTTCCGTCAACTCCGGCCAGTTGAGCCAACCGGGCTTGGCTGGGTTCCAGACCCGGATCGTGTCGGGCGGACGCAGGATTTTCTACAACGGATCGTCCTTGGACGGTGGCAGCCTCGGCGTCGATGCGGCGGACGACGCGGCCCTTGCGACGGACAAGTCGGCGTTGCTCCCGGGCCAGACGGCCGCTTTTGCCAACATCACCAGCTACCCGTTTGGCATCACGGGGCTCATGATTGACGTGGAAGCGCTGCCCGATGACGTCACCGACTCGGACATCCAAGTGAAGATGGGCAACACGCAGTCGCCCTCTGGCTGGGCCAACGCCCCCACGCCGAGCGTCACGGTGCGCCGCGGCGCCGGGGCCAGTGGCAGCGACCGTGTCACCCTCACGTGGGCCGGCGGCGCCATCCAAAACCAGTGGCTCCAGACCACGATCAAGGCCACCCCACAGTCAGGACTCGCCACCGATGACGTGTTTTACTTCGGCAGTTCCATCGGCGACACGGGCAACTCCAACGCGAACTTCGAGGTGAATGCCGTCGATGTGACCGCGACCCGCCTCAACGTGGGCCCCGCGATCGTTCCCGTGAACTCCCCCTATGACATCAGCCGGGATGGGTACGTGAACAGCTCGGACGTTGTCTATGTCCGCCTGAACTTGAGCGTGGTTCCTTCCCGCGTCTTGGTCCAACTGGTGGCTCCTTGAGGCGGATAGCCGTCGTGGTTTCGCCAATGCCCGCCGTGTGGGGGCCGGTTGCTCATCGGGCACCCGAGCCGGTTACCCAGACCATTGGGACCCATGGTGGGATGTTTCCCGTTCGGTCCTTCATGTTGGCCCTTCGACCTCCTCGATGTCCGCGTCTGTTTTCATGAAAGCAAAGATCATCATCACCCCGAAGAAGGCCGTTCTCGATCCCCAGGGGAAGACCGTGCAAGGAGCCCTGGCCCAAATGGGCTACGAGGGGATCGGGGCCGTGCATGTCGGAAAGTACATTGAGATCGACCTCCAGCCTGGCGCGGACAGGGCCGTCGCCGAGGCAGGGTTGCATGAGGCGTGCCGACGGTTCCTTAGCAATCCTGTCATCGAGGACTACAAGCTCGACGTCGTGGCCTAGCCCCAGCCGCCATGCAGTTCGCCATCCTTCAGTTCCCCGCCAGCAACTGTGACCAGGACTGCGTCCATGCCGTCCGGGTCCTCGGCCACTCCGCGTCGTTGGTGTGGCACAAGGACACCCGTCTCGGCGGCGCGGATGCCGTGATCGTTCCCGGCGGCTTCAGCTACGGCGACTACCTGCGCTGCGGGGCCATTGCCCGCTTCAGCCCCGTCATGCAGGCGGTCAAGGCGTTTGCGGAATCCGGCGGACTTGTCCTCGGCATTTGCAACGGGTTTCAAATCCTGTGCGAGGCCGGGTTGTTGCCCGGAGCCCTGATCCGGAACCGGGACCTCCAGTTCCATTGCGAGCAGGTGTTCCTGCGCACCGCCAATCCCTCCACGCCGTTCACGTCCCGCATTCCGTCGGGCCGGCTCCTGCGCATTCCCATCGCCCACGGTGAGGGTTGCTATTTTGCCGACGACGCCACGCTGGCCCGATTGCAGGCCAAGGGACAGGTGCTCTGGCAATACGTCGATGCCTCCGGAGAGGCCACGGACGCAGCCAACCCCAACGGGTCGCTCCTGAACATCGCCGGGATCGCCAACGAGTCGTTTAATGTGGCCGGGCTCATGCCTCACCCGGACCGCGCCAGCGAGGCCGTCCTGGGCTCCACCGACGGGCGTTGGATCTTCGAGAGCATGGTGGCGGCCCTGGAGGAACGTCGCCGTGCCGTGGCGTGACGGCGGGCCGCATTGGGCTGTGCACGCGACGCGGCTTCTGACGCGTTGCATCGTCGGGTTGATTGCAGCCTGCTGGGCCGGCTGCGCGCCCATCGGCCAGCGCGTCGTCGCTCTCCGGGAAATCTCCGACGGGTTTGTGCGCACCCACTTTGCGGCGCGCCCGCTCGAGGCCGTGGCGTTGGGATGGCATGAGCATGACGGCCGGTTCGTCGTTCCCACCGAGGTATCCATCCGACACGAGCTGGGCCGGCTCCGTCGCTACGGAGCCTTGCTGGGCGACATCGATGAGCGGAGCCTCCGGAGGGAGGATCTGCTGGACCTTCGGCTGCTTCGACTGGCCGTCCTGCAGGGGTTGTGGGACATCGAGACCGAGCGCGCCTGGCAGCGGAACCCGATGCACTACGCCGGCGCGTTGGACGTCAGCTTCTACCTGCGCCGGGACTTCAAGCCGCTGCGGGAACGGGTGGCCGACATGGC
>JBJSZF010000036.1:0-1894 GCA_046090125.1 Verrucomicrobiota bacterium | reverse complement strand
CCACGGCCACCGCCTCGGCCGCCTCGGCCGGGCCGGGCTCGCGCGACAACGCCAGGACCCACGCCCGCCGCACTTGCTGTTCGAGGCCAACCCCCGCTTCGCCCCGGACGCGCGCCGCGAGGGCGTGGGCCTCGTCCGACGTGAAGCGGCTGTTGAGCAGGTTGAGCGCCTGGATGGCGGTGATCGACTCCCGTCGTCGCTCGGTGCTCTGGCCGGCGTCGGGGCAGTCAAACGCGCCGAACACCGCGTCGCGCTCCCGTCGCACCTTGTGCGCGTAGATCATTCGCCGCCGGCCCTGTGGGCCGAAGGACTCGACGGGCTTGAAACCGGAAAGGCCGCCGCGCAGGTCGAACAGGTCGAAGCCCGGCCCGTGGCGCTCGTGGTTCAGACGCCCGCTGGCGTGCAGCATGGCATCGCGCAGCGTCTCGGCCTCGAGCCGGCGCGATGGGAAGCGGGCCAGCAGGTGCGAGGGCGGCGTCGGACGGCCGACCGTGGCGGCGCTTCCACGCGACGCGGACTGGGCGTAGGTGGCCGACAAGACGATCAAGCGATGCAGGTGCCGCACGGACCAGCCGGAACTCACGAGCTCCGATGCGAGCCAGTCGAGAAGCTCGGGGTGCGTGGGGCGAACGCCGTTGATCCCGAGGTCGGACGGCGTCGGCACGAGCCCGGTTCCAAAGTGCCCCTGCCAAATCCGGTTGGCCATGACCCGCGCCGTGAGGGGATTGGAGGGGCTCGCCAGCCAGTCCGCCAGGGCGCGACGGCGCGCGGCGTCCGGCGCGTCGCGATCCAACCGCAGTGCGCCCAGCACGGAGGGCACGGCGGGAGCCACGTCCTCGCGCGGTTGCTCCGGGTCCCCGCGGCGCAGGAGCCGGATGCGGTCCGGCTTGCGGAACAGGCCCACGAAGGCGCGCTGGACCGAATCCACGGCCCGAAGCCTGCGGTCGAGGTCGGCCTTCTGCGCCGCAAGGTCCGAGGCGCGGCGGGCCTCGTCGGCAGGCAGGCCGCGCGTGGCAAACGGGTCCGAGGCGTTGGTCCCGGCCAGGAAACGCTCGCGATCGTCGGAAGACGCCACGACGCGCCACGTCCCGGCGGCGTCGGCGACCTCGACGACGTAGGAGGTGGCGAGGCGGTCGTCGTACTGACCGAGGCGGTCCCGGCCCCACAGGATGCGGTCGAGGGTGACCTCCCTGGGGAAGGTGACAACGACGCGGCCACGGCCCTTGTGGGCGGACATCCAGCTCCGGGCGTTGCCATACTGGCCATCGTTGAGGTGACGCAGCTCATGGCGACCGGGGTCCACGGTGTCGCCATCGGACTGGACGGTGGCCCCGCCGGTGGCGGCGGCGGCGTTGACGTCGTCGGGCGTCCACGCCTCCAGCTCGTCGATGCAGGGCTCCAGGCTGTTGGTCTCGCGGATCGTCAGGCGGAGCTGGCGCGCGCGGGTGGGCGGGATGCGCTCGACGTTGATCCGGGCATTGACGGGGACCCGGGGCTGCGGGGAGTTGACCTGTTGGACCAGCCGCGTGCGCTCCAGGAGCAACCGCGCGAGGCGTCCCCGGATCTCGTCCGCCTCGGCCCGGCGCGCGTCGATGTCCGGCCCGCGGAGCTCGCGTTCCTCGTATTCCACGCCGGCGACGAACCCCTGCATGGCGTAGTACTCGGCCTGCGTGATGGGATCGAACTTGTGGTCGTGGCAACGGGCGCAGCCGACGGACAATCCCAGAAAGGTCTGGCTCACGTTGACGACGATCTCGTCGATGGCGTCCTGCCGGGCGAGCCGGATGGAGGGCTCGTCCTTGCCGATCTGCCCGGGCAGCAACACCGAC
Organism: Verrucomicrobiota bacterium; assembly: GCA_046090125.1. Taxonomy (GTDB): domain Bacteria; phylum Verrucomicrobiota; class Verrucomicrobiia; order Limisphaerales; family UBA9464; genus UBA6176. The sequence continues at coordinate 65 of JBJSZF010000036.1, read as the reverse complement.
GCCGTCACCAGGAAGCCCGTGGCGGCGTCGGCCCCGGTGAGGTCGCCGCAGACCTGCTCGCGGAC
>JBJSZF010000035.1:0-3731 GCA_046090125.1 Verrucomicrobiota bacterium | reverse complement strand
AATCGCCGTAGGTTCCAAGGCCCCCGCCTTCACCCTGAAGACCAAGACTGACGCCGGCCTCGCCGACGTCGCCCTCGCCGACAACCTCGGCAAGAAGAACACCGTCCTGCTCTTCTTCCCCCTCGCATTCACCGGCGTCTGTACCCAGGAGTTCTGCGACCAAACCGCCGGCCTCGGCCAGTACACCAGCCTCGGTGCCGACGTCCTCGGCCTGTCCGTGGACAGCCCGTTCGCCCAAGAGGCGTGGGCCAAGCAGAACAAGATCGGCATCCGCCTCGTCAGCGACCTCAACAAGTCCGTCACCGATGCCTACGGCGTGCGCTTCCCCAACCTCGCCGGGGTTGGTGATACCTCCGCCCGCGCCGCCTTCGTCATCGACAAGAACGGCGTCGTCCAATACGCGGAGCAGACCGCCACGCCCAAGGACCTTCCCAACTTCGAGGCCATCAAGGCCGTCCTCGCGGGGCTGAAGTAGCCGCGTGCCGCGCTTTCAACAGTCCGTCTGCGTCGGCGTCCGCGTAACCTCCGGACGCCAACCCCAGTCAAGACGGGCATGAATCGCATGTTCTTCCGCCTCGCCCCGTGGGCCGCCACCCTTGTCGTCACCAGCCTCCTGGCTCAGGAGCCCGCACCCGCAGCCCAAGGCGGCGGTGATCGCCCCCGGCGTGAGGGTCGTGAGGGTGGACCCGGTGGCGGGCCGGGCGGAACCGGTGGACCCGGAGGCCGCGGCGGCATGATGCGCATGATGCCCCTCATGCAGGCCCTCGATGCCGATGGCGACGGCGAGTTGTCCGCATCGGAGATCTCCAACGCTTCCGCCGCCCTCAAGAAGCTCGACAAGAATGGCGACGGCAAGCTCGACGCCGAGGAGCTTCGGCCCGCGATGGGCGGCCGCGGCGGTCCAGGAGGACCCGGTGGACCCGGAGGCGGTGCCGCCAGCGCGGCCGAGCGCGTCTCCCAGATGATGGCCATGGACAAGAACGGCGATGGCAAGCTGGCCGCCGACGAGCTCCCCGAGCGCATGCAAGGCCTCATCGCCCGCGCGGATGCCAACAAGGACGGCTCCGTCACCAAGGCGGAGCTGGAAGCCTTTATGGCACAGCAACCGCAACGCCAAGGCGGCGGACGCGGCGGCGAGGGCGGCGGCGAAGGACGTCGCAACCGGGGCGAGCGCGAATAGCCCGCCCCACGGGCTTCCGCCTCCGATCACGCGCACGGGCGGCTCTTTGAGGCCGCCCTTGTCGTTCTGGAAGGCCTGGTTCCCATCCTCCTTGCCCCTTTCATGAAGACCCATCCCCTTGCCGCCGCCATGGGGGCCTTCCTTGCGGCGTCTACGCTTGTCGCCGTCACGCCTGCGCCGACGGACATTCGGGTGCTCCGGCATGAAAACGTCCTGGGAACCTCGTTCGAGCTCCGCGTCCGATCCCGCGACGCCACCATCGCCACCAACGCCGAGGCCCTCATCCTGGGCGAAATCGACCGGCTCGCTCGCGTGTTCAGCACCTATTCGCCTGCAAGCGAGTTCAGCCGCTGGCAATCAACGCGCGGCATGGCGATCCCCGTGTCGCCCGAGCTGATGGAGGTGATGGGGTTGGCCCACCGATGGCGTCTGGCGACCGATGGCGCGTTTCATCCGGGAGCCGCATGGTTTGGGAAGCTGTGGCGTGACGCCGCCACGAGCGGGGGCGAGCCGACGACGACCGCGCTGGCGGACGGCGTGCGGCTCCTCCGGACGCAGCCATGGAGCGTCGATGCCTCAGCAGGAACGGCCCTGCGCGTCGGCGACTATCCCACCACGTTGGATGCGGTGGCCAAGGGCTGGATCATCGAGCGCGCCAGCCAACGGGCATGGGCCTTGGGTGGCATGGAAGGCATGCTCCTCGAAATCGGCGGCGACCTGCGCGTCTGCGGCAATTGGCCCGAACGCATCGCCCTCGTGGACCCACGTCACGACGAGGAAAATGCCCGTCCACTCGGGTGGGTGGATGTGCAGGACGCCGCCCTCGCCACCAGTGGCGGCTACCGCCGTCAGGTGGGAGCCCCGACCCATGACCGCCGCAGGTCCCACATCATCGACCCGCGCACGGGCATCCCCGCCGAGGAGGTCTTGGGTGCCACGGTCATCGCCCCGGATGGTGCGACGGCCGACGCGTTGTCCACGTCGTTTTGCGTGATGGAGCCTTCCGCCAGCCTGCGCCTCGCGGATGCGACGCCGGGTGTGGCATGCCTGCTGGTGCTCCCGGACGGCGGCGTTGCCACGAGCGCCCGTTGGCCCTCCATGGCTCGATGGGTTGCGGAGACCAACGCTCCGGGACCCGCCGTGGCCACCAACGCCCCACCGTCCTTCGAGCTGACGCTGGCCTTCGAGTTGCGCTCACCCAGCGGCGGCCGGTACCAACGACCCTACGTCGCCGCATGGGTCGAGGATGCCGACGGCTTCCCGGTTCGCACGTTGCTCCTGTGGGTGTTGCAATCGCAGAAAGGCCAGCGCTGGGTGCCCGACCTGCGCCGATGGCACAAGGGCGACGACACGCGTCGGCTGGTCGATGACAAGGACCTGTTGGCGACGGTGTCGGGCGCGACGCGCAACCCGGGCAAGTACAGCGTTCGTTGGGATGGCAAGGACGACCACGGCAAGGCGGTGAAGCCCGGCAAGTACACCCTCTGCCTGGAGGCCGCGCGCGAGCACGGCTCCTACCAGCTCATGAAGCACCCGTTCACCCTCGGGACCGACAACTTCGCGGCGGACCTGAAGGGCAACGAGGAGTTCACCGGGGCACGCGTTGAAGGCCGTCGCATCCCATCCCGGCGGCCCTGAGCCCGTGCCCGCCGTGCCCGCGCAGGCCCCGGGCCGCGCGTTGCCCGCATGGGCGCGTTGGCTGCACCTCTACGCCTCGATGCTGGGGCTGGGCGCGCTGCTCTTCTTCAGCCTCACCGGCGTCACGTTGAACCATCCTTCCTGGCTGATCGGATCCCAGCGTCGGACCGACCCGCTCGAAGGCCGCATGGAAGCCGCATGGCTCGCCCCGGGCCAAGGCGAGGGGGCGGTGAACCGGCTCCAGGTGGTGGAACACCTGCGTCGGCAACACGGATTGGCCGGGCTTGTCGATGACTTCCGCATCGAGGACGCCGAGTGCTCCGTGTCGATCAAGGGCCCCGGCGCGAGCGCCGACGTGACGGTGGACCGCCAGACGGGCCGCTACCGCGGCGAACGCATCCGAGAGGGGTGGGTGGCGGTGCTCAACGACCTGCACAAGGGCCGCCATGCCGGGCGCGGATGGGCCTTCGTGATCGACCTGTCGGGCGCGTTGCTGGCGTTGGTATCCGCCTCGGGCCTGTGGCTGCTGTGGTATGTGCGACGGCGCCGGACGTCGGGCCTCTGGATCGGGGCCTTGGGCGCGGCGGCACTGGGAGGCGCCTGGTGGCTTTGGGTGCAGTAGGCGGTTGAGAATCACCCCGGGCCACCAGGGCGCCCCCGACTGCCGTGCGATTGCACCCGCAACCGGGCCTGGGCGGGGCTGTCCCCCTGAAGTCGTCGAGGAAGACGCCCCCCGGGCATGGGCTATAGCCCAAGTCCGCCGGGCAACCTGCCTCCAAAGCGACCCATCATCTTCTGGAACTTGTTCATCTTGCGCATCATCTCGCGCATCTCGTCGAAGCGCCGGAGGACGTTGTTGACCTCGGCCACGTTGACGCCGGAACCGCGGGCGATGCGCTGGCGGCGGCGCCCG
>JBJSZF010000034.1:0-13826 GCA_046090125.1 Verrucomicrobiota bacterium | reverse complement strand
CGCCAGTTGTTGTCGCAAGACCAGCAAATCCGCTGAGGAGAACTCCGGTGGCGTCGTGATCGCCACACAGTCTTCACCAGCCGCCACCACCCCGTCCCGCATGCTTGCCGAAGGGACACGATTGAACTCGGAGCCTTATGGAATGACTTGGAAGCTTAAGGATTGAGCTTTGCGGCTTGAAGGTGAGCCTTCCAAGCTTCCCAAGGGAGGGTGCATCCCGATGTGGTCAGTGACCCTAGAAACGGCAGTTGGGCAGTAGGCCGCGTGCCCTCACGCGGCGATGGCGATGGCGCATGCCCGGTGCGCCGGGTCAGGGGACCCGGCCTAGAGCGGCGTCGAGCCCACCGCGACCTCACTCGCAGGGTGAGCCCTTGGGTTCCTGCCCGTGAGCCCATCCTCACTGATGGGAGGGCCCTTTCCTCGTTTTGATATCCTCTTCGACTGCCGTTTCTAGGGTGACATGAAAGGGGAGTCCGGTCGGGGACGGCCGCAGTCCCATCGTCGAGCCCCCCAGGACGTTCTTGGGACCACCGACAACATCGGGATGTAGCGCACGACGGATCTCCGAGGCTGAAACATGGGTGCTTCGACGGTTCTGGTGGGTTCCAGCTGGCCGATGCACCGCGAAACCGGGGTCTACCGTTGCCGATGACATCGAGCCGGCAATTCCCTGAATTCGATCCGGGCGCGCCCACCCATGGTTCATGCGCCGATTCGCTGTTCGCCACGGCATCTTTCCTTGCCACACGGCGTCGGGAAGGGAGCTGTCCGATGGAGGCCGTGACACTTCGCGGCTGGGCCACGTCCAACGGTTAAATTACAACGGTCCTTGGCGGCGCCCTTGAGGGCAGCGACTAAGAGCGCATCCAGCCCGCTCCCCCGCCTGTCGTGTCGCCCCGTCCTAGCCCTGCCTGCATGCTGAGCCTGGGTTTCCTGCTGGTCTCCAGCGGTTGCCAGCGGTCCAAGGAAGTCCAAGTCCATGCCGAGAAGGCCTAACGCCGCTGCTTCGGCGCGACCATTGAGCTTCCCGTCACGGAGGGGCAGAAGGTCCGCAAGGGCGACTCGTCGTCCGCATGCGACGCGACCTGTTCGAGGCCGCCCGCGTCATCCCCATGGGCAACGATTGCAAGGCTGCTGCCGAGTGCCAGCGCAACGAGGAGCTATTCCGGGTGAGGCTCATCTCGGAGTTCGTTCACGACGACCTGCGTACCGCGCTGGACGTCGCGCGTGCACCCAGTAACTCGAGATCGCCAAGGCCTTCATCAACGGCGATGTGGAAGGCCTCCTCAAGGCCACGATCCTCGCGGCCATCGACGGCACCGTCACCCGCCTGGCCTCCAAGGTGGGGGAGCGCGTCCATGGCACCGGCATGATGGCCGGCACCGAGATCCTCAACATTGCCGACCCGGGCGAGATGGAGGCCCGCGTCGAGGTCGGCGAGGTGGACGTCGTCCTCATCCAGACCGGCCAATCCGCCCGCCTGGAGGACGATTCCTTCCGCGACAGCCGCTTCGGTGGAGCGCCATTCGGGTCAGTCCCACCGTAGTGACCATGGGTGGCTGACGCTCAGCAGTGCGTGATCTCACAATCGCTTCGCATCCACGCGGTGGACGGTTGGTATCATGTGATGAGCCGCAGGAATGGCGGGGAGGGCCTTTTCCGCCGGGACGACGATCGCCGGGCGTTCCTCGGGTGGTCGTCCGAACTGTTGGAGCGGTTCGGCATCGAGGTGCAGGCGTTTGGGTTGATGGAGAATCACTCCCATCTGCTGCTGCGTTGCCGCAGGACGGACGACGGACGTCAGCGAGTCGCATTGGTCGCTGCAGACCAGCTATTCCGTCCGGTTCAACGAGGCGCATCGACGGCGGAGCCACGTCTTTCAGGGACGATTCAAGTCGGCGCTGACGCGGAAGGGGGGCGATGGATCCGGCGAAGGCGCGGCGTGAGGTGGTGGCTGCGGCCCGGCGAGCACGGCCCGGTTGGCAGGAGATCCTGTCGGCGGCGGAAACCATCCGGGCCCGGTCTTGGGAAGAGAGGTGAGACGGACGTGGGGATTCGGGGCGGAATTGGGTGGTGGCGGTTGCGACGCGACATCTGGGGTGGCGGAGGGGGAACGGGAGGCGGAAAGCGGGGTGGCTAATTCGACCGAATGGACTTGATCAGGGACGTCTGCTTCTTGCGGTCCCCATTCCTTGCTCCCTGGTGCTTTCGGGTTGAAGGGACGGTTGCGGGCGTGCTGAGTTGGGGGTCATGGCTGATGCGGCGGCAACAAGCGCGGGACGTCAACGGCTGACATCGCTCGATGCCCTGAGGGGCTTCGACATGTTCTGGATCATGGGGGCCGACGCGTTGGGCGGGGCGGCGGCGGCGATGACGGAGGGGCAGAACGGGCTGGCACGGCATGTGGCGGAGCACCTGGAGCACGTCGCGTGGGAGGGGTTCCGCTTCTATGACCTAATCTTCCCATTGTTCGTGTTCATCGCGGGGGTGTCGTTGGTGTACTCGCTGGACCGGAAGGTGGAGCGGCACGGGCGGGGCTGGGCGCTGGGACGGCTGGTGCTGCGGGCGATGGCGTTGTACGTGCTGGGGGTCCTGTACTACGGCGGCGTTGGGGAGGGTTGGGACCAGGTGCGTTGGATGGGGGTGCTGCAACGGATTGCGATTTCATACCTGGGGGCTGGGCTGTGCTACCTGGTGCTCGGGCTCAGGGGTTCCTTGGCCGCGTTGGTGGCGCTGCTCGTGGGGTACTGGGCGGCGATGATGTTCGTGCCGGTGCCGGGCGTGGGCGCGGGCAACCTTGCGGAGGGCAAGAACCTGGCGAACTGGATCGACAGCCAATGGTTGCCGGGACGCAAGTGGGACGGGGACCACGACCCGGAAGGATTGCTGAGCAACCTGCCGGCGATTGGCACGTGCCTGCTGGGGGTGTTCGCAGGGTGGTGGATGCGGCGGCCCGAGGGCGGGCGCGGTCCCGGCAAGACGGCGGGTTTGATCGCGGCCGGGGTCTTGTTGCTGGGGCTGGGCTGGGGCTGGGCCTGGCATTTCCCGGTGATCAAGAAGCTGTGGACGTCGTCATACGTGCTGGTGGCCGGGGGTTGGAGCTGCCTGTTGCTGGCGGCCTTCCATTGGGTGGTGGACGTGCGCGCCTGGACGGCATGGTGCCGTCCCTTCGTGTGGGTGGGGTTGAACCCCATCGCGGTGTACCTGTCGGGCCAGTTGGTCAACTACGACACGTTGGCGCGGCGGTTGGTGGGCGGGCCGGTGCAGGCGTTGCTGGATGGATGGATGCCCCACCTCGGCGGATTGGTGGTGGGGCTGGTGGGCATCGGGCTGGGCTTCCTGCTGGCCTGGGGCATGAACCGCCACAAGGTGTACGTGAGGCTTTGACATGACGAACCCTGGAAACGCGGCGCCGACGGGCGCGGGCACGATGGAAGGCGCAACGTCCGGCGGCGGCGCGCCGGGTAGGGGCGGGCGATTGCTCTCCCTCGATGTCCTGCGCGGCTTCGACATGTTCTGGATCGTGGGGGGCGGGGCATTGGTGTCGGCGCTCAGCCGCGCTCGCCCGGGCTCCGTCATCGGCAAGGTCCGGGAGCAACTCACCCACGTGGAATGGGACGGGTTCCGGTTCTACGACCTCATCTTCCCGCTGTTCGTGTTCATCGCGGGGGTGTCGGCCGTGTTTTCGTTGAGCAAGGCCAAGGCGTCGGGGGGCGTGGGCCAGGCGATGGCGCGGGTGCTGTCGCGCGGGTTGCTTTTGTTTGCCCTGGGCGTGTTTTACAGCGGCGGGATCAAGGACGGATGGGAGGGGGTGCGTTGGCTGGGGGTGCTGCAACGGATCGCGCTGGCGTACACCGGGGCGGGCTTGCTGTATCTCATGTTGCCGGCGCGGGTGCTGGCCGGGGCATGGGTGGGCATCCTGCTGGCGTACTGGGGGGTGGTGCAGGGGTTGCCCGTGAAGGACATCCGGCTGGACCGCAAGCCGATGCAGGAACTCATGGAGCGCACGGGCCAGACGAACGCCATGGCGTTGTATGACTCCGTGTCCAAGACCGTGCGCGGCCGGGCAGAGCCGGGGTACAATTTCGTGAACCACTTCGACTTCCGGTTCCTGCCGGGCCGGTTGTACGACGGCTACTGGGATCCGGAGGGCATCCTGAGCACCATCCCGGCGGTGGCAACGTGCCTGCTGGGGGTGTTTGCGGGGCTGTGGTTGCGGCGCGAGGACGTGTCGCCGGGGGCGCGAAGCCGGTGGTTGGTAGTGGCGGGCCTGCTGTTGGTGTGTGCCGGGTTGGGCTGGGGAACGGTGTTCCCGGTGGTCAAGAAGCTATGGACGTCGTCGTTCGTGTTGCTGGCGGGTGGATGGAGCCTGGTGCTGCTGGGCGTGTTCCATCAGGTGATTGACGTCTGGGGCCAGCGTTGGTGGTGCGGTCCGTTCCGTTGGATCGGCATGAACGCCCTGGCCATCTACATCGCGTCGAACCTTCTGGGGACGCGGGACGGGTGGCAGGGGATCGCGGCGCGGTTCGTGGGCGGGCCCGTGTCGGTATGGCTGGGCGATTACGGGCGTCCGGTCGTGGCTCTGACGGGCCTTGCGTTGATGTTGTTGTTCGCGCGGTTGCTCTATCGGCGAGGGGTGTTCCTGCGGTTGTAGGGCGGCGTGGACGGACGACGGGAACAGGGGAAGGGTGGGCCATGAAGACGACGAGCGCGGGGAGGGCAATCGGGATGGGGTTGGCAATGGTGCGGGCAGCATGGGCGTTGGTTGCCGGGTGGTGCTTGTTGGGCAACGATGCTCGCATGAGCGCGGAAGGAACCAACACGACGACATCGGCCCAGGCCAGGCTGGAGAAGGCCACGTTGGGCGGCGGATGCTTCTGGTGCCTGGAGGCGGTTTTCGAGCGGTTGCCCGGCGTCACGAACGTGGTCAGTGGCTACACGGGCGGGAACGTGGACAAGCCCACCTACCGCCAGGTCTGCAACGGGACCACGGGCCATGCGGAGGTCGTGCAGATCGAGTTCAATCCGGCGGTCATTTCCTACGAGAAGATCCTCGACGTGTTCTGGCAGTGCCATGATCCCACGACGCTGAACCGCCAGGGACCGGACGCGGGGACACAGTATCGTTCGGCCATCTTCTTTCACTCGCCCGAGCAACGGGCGGCGGCGGAGCAGTCCAAGGACCGTGCCAACGTGGCGTTGTTTGGCGGCGGCATCGTGACCGAGATCGTGCCGTTGCGGCAGTTCTTCGTCGCGGAGGACTATCACCAGGACTACTTCCGCAAGCATCCGGAGCAGCCGTATTGCCAGGTGATGATCGTGCCCAAGCTGTTGAAGCTGGAGAAGCAACAGAAGGCCGCCGCCGCCCCCAGCCCCAAGCCCTGACGCGTGCCGCACTGGCGTTCCCGGCAATCACCCCGCTGATCGACGGCCGGCGGGTGCTTGAGAAGCCGGGATGGAGTCGGCCCTGGGCCACGCCATGGCCAAGGGGGGCGGTCCGTGTCCGCCCCGCGCGAGTGTGCGGCGCTGGCATGGGGAGGCCTTCGGTTTGACGATGTCCCCATGGTCGGCTTTGCGATCAACGCCCTCCTGCCGTGGGCTCACGGACATGTCTTGGGGTCGGGCATACACCTTTCGGAGCACCGGGCATGAGTGGGGGCGTTGCTGTTCGTGGGGAAGAGGAGGCGGGTGGTACAGCCGGTTGGGACCGGCCAACGGCCGCAGGGCCAACGACGGGATTTGAACCGCAGATAGGCCGTTTTGGGCGAAGAGGATGGGGGGCGAATGCCCTGGATTCCCGGCTCACTGCAAGCGTGGAGGAGCCAAGATTGTCATCGAAGGGATCCCTCCAAGCCGATGGGTCCGATGGTTGGGGATGGCGTTTCAACGCCAAGTTGAGGTTGCCTTTGCAGATGTTCGCGCGGGCCCGATGCAGGGGAGGCGGGCTCCCTGGCTGTTCTGTCAGCCGTTGCCGAGGCGCTTGAGTTGGTCGCGGAGGCGGGCGGCCTGCTCGTAGTCCTCGCGGTGGATGGCGTCGGCGAGTTGCTGGGAGAGTTGCTCGGCCTCGGGCAGCGGGACGCTTTCAACGGAGGCCTTGTGCCAGGCGCGAAGGAAGCCGAGTTCGGGGCAGGCATCAGCCCACTCGGGTCGGCCGAGCCGCTCGAAGAACCGTGCCAGGCTGGCGGTGAGTTGACCGAGCATCTCGTTGCGTTCGGCGTGCTGGTCGGGCTTCAGGCAGCCGGCGCGGGCGCGGGCGTACAGCACCGTTTGCTGGGGCGTGAGTTGCAAGGAGGGCCATGCGTGCCCGCTGGAGGAGGAATGGTTATGGAGCAGGTCGAAGAGGCTCAGGTTGTGGGCGCTGTCGGCTGCGGCAGCCTTCATGTCCTCCAGGTGATAGAACGCCAGGGATCGTTGGTGGAACTGCATGGCCTCCTGGTGGAGCTTCATGCATTCCTCGGGGGTGAGAAGCGGGGTGCCGTCCCGTTGGGGATCTTTTCGGGTTTCGAGCTGGTGCTGGAGGGCGTGGAGCCAGGAGGGGAACCCGAGGGGGTGCTTGCCGTCGGGTCGGCCGACGACCTCCATTTGCAAGACGCCCAGGTCCACGCGGAGCTGGAGCTTGGGCTGGCCATCGCGGCCCTTGATGCGGCGTGCGGCGACCGAGCCCATGACGAAGGGCCATGACCGAAGGAGCGCGGTGATGTCGCGAGTCATGGGGAGGAGTCTGGGGGAGTGGTGGATCCCGGAGAGGAGGGCGGCCTAGAGGACGTCGCCGGGGCGTTGGCCGAGGCAGAGGCGGCGGTAGGTGGCGAGGGCGAGGAGCGGCCAGGCGTTCCGGTACATGTCGTACTTGAGGTAGAAGACCTTGGGGAACCCGGTGCCGGTGATTTCCTCCTCGGTCCAGGAGCCGTCGTCGTTTTGGACGTCGATGAGGTGTTGGACGCCGCGTCTGAGGGAGGGGTCGTTGGGGTCGCCCATGGCGCAGAGGCCCATGACGGCCCAGGCGGTCTGGGAGGGGGTGCTGGGGCCGGTGCCCTTGTAGATGGGGTCGTCGTAGGTGTTGCAGCGCTCGCCCCAGCCGCCGTCGGGGAGCTGGACGGAGCGCAGCCACTGGGCGCCGCGCTGGATCCAGGGCTGGGACATGTCGAGGCGCATGGCGTCGAGGCCGCGGAGGACCTGCCAGGTGCCGTAGATGTAGTTGACGCCCCAGCGGCCGTACCAGGAGCCATCCTTTTCCTGCTGGGCGCGTAGGTAGTCGAGGGCGCGGCGGACCTGGGGGTGGGAGGTGGGGTAGCCCTCGTAGCCGAGCAATTCGAGGATGCGCGCGGTGATGTCGGCGCATTCGGGGTCGAGCATGGCGTTGTGGTCGGCGAAGGGGACCTTCTCGAGGATGGATTTGGTGCAGTCCTTGTCGAAGGCGGCCCAACCGCCATCGCGGCATTGGAAGGCAAGCATCCAATGGAGGCCGCGGCGGAAGGCGTCGTTGCGGCGCTGGGGTTGGTCGGTGGGGACCTGGCGGAGCGCGAGGAGCACCATGGCGGTGTCATCGACGTCGGGGTTCCACTTGTTGTTGTACTCAAAGACCCAGCCGGAGGCCTCGACCTGGGCGGGGTTCTTGTGCACCCAGTCGCCGGCGAACCGGATCTCGCGGTCCATGATCCAGTGGGCGGCCTTGATCATCTTGGGGTGATGGGCGGGGACGCCGGACTCGCGGAGGCAAATGGAGACGATGGCGGAATCCCAGACGGGGGAGAAGCAGGGCTCGATGCGGACAGAGTCCTTGGTCTCGTGCATGAGCTTGACCAGCTCATGGTGGGCGCGAAGGACCTCGGGGTGGTCGTCCGGGTAGCCAAGGGCCTTGAGGGCGATGAGGGCGTTGAGCATCGCCGGGAAGATGGCGGCGAGGCCGTCGGAGCCCTCGAAGCGTTCGAGCATCCATTGCTCGGCCTTCTTGAGGGCACGGGCGCGGAAGGGATGGAACCCCTTGCGACTGACCCATTCGGCGAACTTGTGGAGGCGGTCGAGCCAGAGGAAGACGTTGCGGAGGTTGAAGTCGAAGTATCGGGGGCGGAGGGCCTCGTCGAGTTCCCACTTCCCGTTGGGGTACAGCTCGTCGAGGGAGATGGGGAGGGGCTTGGTGGGGCGGTAGTGGTTGATGATGGCGAGGGGCACAAGCATGGCGCGCGACCAGTTGCTCATGTCCCAGAAATTGACGTGGAACCACTTCCCGATGAGGAGGACCTCGGAGGGGACGGTGGGCACGTGGTTCCAGCCCACGAGGCCGATGAGGGCCAGGTAGAGCTTGGAGAAGGTGTTCATGCGAGGCACGCCGCCGAGGTTGCAGGCGACCTCGCGGGCCCGGAGCATGCGGGGGTCCGTGCTGGGGACCCCGGCCAGCTTGAGGGCGAGGTAGGCCTTGATGGTGGCGTTCACCTCCGGCGGGCCGTTGGGGTAGATGTTCCAGCCGCCGTCGGGTAGCTGCTTGGCGAAGATGTGGTGAACGGCCTTGCGTTGCCAGGCGGGGTCCACCTTCCCCCACCAATGGTAGAAGGCGACCATGTCGGCCACGAGCGTGACATCGACGAGGAGCTCGCCCACCCAGTAGCCCTCGGGCTTTTGCTCGGAGAGCAGGAAGCTCTGGGAACGAGTGATGGCCTCGTCGAGGGACGGCCATGGCAACGGGTGCGCGGTGGCCGCGCCTTGCAGCGTGGCCCCGGGCGCGCCGACGTCGGGTCGGGACGACATGGTTGGGTGCGGGGGATGCGTCGTGGGCTAGGCCTTGGGCAACAGGTCGGCGACCAAGGCCTTCTCCTCCTTCAGCTCGGCCTCGGTGAGGGCGATGCGGGAACGGGAGAAGTCCGACAAGGAAACGCCCTCGACGGTGCTCCAGGCGCGGCGGTCCGAACGGGTGGGGAAGCTGAAGATGAGGCCCTTCTCGATGCCATAGGCTCCGTCGGAATGGACGGCGACGGAGAAGCAGTCGTCGGGGTGGGTGGGGGTGGAGAGGGCGCGGACGGTATCCACGACGGCGTTGGCGGCGGAGGCGGCGGAGGAGAGACCGCGGGCCTCGATGATGGCGGCCCCGCGCTTCTGGACGGTGGGGATGAAGGCGTCGGCAAACCAGGCGTGGTCTCGGATGACGTCGGGCGCGGGGCGTCCGCCGATGCGGGCGTTGGCGAAGTCCGGGTACATAGTGGAGCTGTGGTTGCCCCAGATGGCGACGTTGGAGACCTGGGAAGTGGGGACGCCGGCCTTTTTGGCGAGCTGGGTGGTAGCGCGGTTTTGGTCCAGCATGGTCATGGCAAACCAGCGGTCGCGGGGGACGTCCGGTGCGGACGACATGGCGATGAGGCAGTTGGTATTGCAGGGGTTGCCGACGACGAGGGTGCGGACGTCGGAGGCGGCGCTGCGTTGGATGGCCTGGCCCTGGCCCGTGAAGATGCGGCCATTGATGCCGAGGAGGTCCTTGCGCTCCATGCCGGCCTTGCGCGGGACGGACCCGACGAGCAGCGCCCAGTTCACCCCGCGGAAGCCTTCGTCGAGGCTGGCGGTGGGGACGACGCCGGCGAGGAGAGGGAATGCGCAGTCGTCCAGCTCCATGACGACGCCGTTGAGCACCTTGAGGGCCGGCTCGATCTCGATGAGGTGGAGGATGACGGGTTGGTCTGGGCCGAACATCGCGCCGGAGGCGATGCGGAAGAGGAGGGAGTAGCCGATTTGGCCGGCGGCGCCGGTCACTGCGACACGAATGGGGGCGTTCATGAATGCTGCTTCTGAATCAGGAAGTTGCTCGCTACGAACCGGGCTAACTTACCGAGGGTCGGGCGCGGGCGGAAGAGCGTTCCTGCGGTCGCGCGCGCCAGCCGGAACGCGCCCCGCAGTGCGGACGCGAAGTTTTGGGCGGTGTTCCTGGTGTCCGGTCGGCAGGATGGGCGCATGGCGGGCGACGATGGCGGGGAGGCAACGGGCGGGGAGGGATTTCGGGAGACCACGGGCAAGGTGCGGCAGGACGAATCGGGGTTTCCGGGGGAGCATTGGCGTTGGTGCCCGCGTTGCAGCCACGAGCTGCACAATGAGCGATGCAAGCTGCGATGCCCGCGTTGCCATTACTTCATGAGTTGCTCGGACTTTGATTGACTTGGGCGCGGGCGAGTCGCTTCCCTCGCGGCTAGCTAAACAAGGCACGGCAAAACCCTGTATCTCATGAGCGTATTGGTTGTTGGCACGACGGCATTGGATTCCATCAAGACCCCGAAGAAGGAGAACCCCAAGTTGCTGGGGGGCTCCGCGAGCCACGCGGCAGTGGCATCGTCCTTCTTTTCGCCCACGAGGTTGGTGGGCGTGGTGGGGGGCGACTTCCCGTCCAAGTACATCAAGTTATATGAGAGGCATGGGCTGTGCCTGAAGGGGCTGGAACGGGTGAAGGAGGGGCGGACGTTCCATTGGTCCGGGGAGTACGAAGTCAACATGAACAACCGTCGCACGCTGGAGACGGTCTTGGGCGTGATCGAGCACTGGCAGCCGGCGATCCCGGGCGACTACGAGTCGTGCCCCTACGTCCTGCTGGCCAACATCGCGCCGGCCGTGCAGCTCCGCGTTCTCGACCAGGTGGCCCGGCCCAAGTTCGTCGTGGCCGACACCATGGACCTCTGGCTGAACATCGCGCTGGACGACGTGATGCGCCTGCTCAAGCGCATCGACTGCCTTGTCCTGAACGACTCCGAGGCGCGCCAATTGACCGAGGACGACAACGTCGTGTCGGCGCTCCCCAAGATTCACCGGATGGGGCCGCGCTACGTGATCATCAAGAAGGGCGAGCACGGCTCGATCCTGTCCTCGCCCAAGGGGTTGTTCGTGGCCCCGGCGTTTCCCCTGAAGAAGGTGGTGGATCCCACGGGCGCCGGGGATTCGTTCGTGGGCGGGTTGATGGGCTACCTCGCCAGCCGCAAGGATGGGTCTGTCGATGCCAACCTGCGGCGTGCCATCGTCCATGGGGCGGTGGTGGCGTCCTTCTGCTGCGAGGGCTTCGGGCTGACGGTGACGACGAAGGTCACGCGCAAGGAGATCGACGCCCGCGTGCGCGAACTCGAGGCCATCGCCGGCTTGGGCTGAGCGGGAACGTGGCGAACGTGGCAGAGCCGGCCCGGCTCAGGGCAGCCATGTGACAGAGCCGCCGCGGCTGTGTTCGGAAGGCCCAGCGGCGGGACGCCGCTGCCACTGCCCTTCCGGCATCGTGGCGCCAAGTGGCCTGCCCGTCCCCGGGCGCAGCCTCCCTTGCAGGCGGGCCGCTTCCCTATTCTCGTCCGGGCAGGTGGGCGCGGAAGGTGACGATGCGGCGTTGCTCGGCCTCGGTGACGAGGACGGTCCGGCGGTCCTTGCCACCAAAGGTCAGGTTGGTGGGGTGTTTCCCGAGGACGTCGATTTCGCGCATGACGCGTGCCTGCGGGTCGAGGACCACCACGGTGCCTTTGCCGTGGCGGGTGATGTAGAGGTTCCCGTCCACGTCGCAGCGCATGCCATCGAAGCCGTGGTCGTCGAACTTCCGGAAAAGGCGCTTGTTGGCGATGGACCCGTCGGGGCGGATGTCGAAGACCCAGACGTTGCGCTGGATGCTTTCGTTAACGTAGAGGCGTCGGCCATCCGGGCTGACCTCAATGCCATTCGTGGTTCCCATGCCCGCTGCCTCGCGGTGGAGGCGGCCTTGCGGGTCGAGACGCCACAGTTGTCCGGTGCTGTTGCCCCAATTGGGGTCGCTGGCATAGACCGTGCCGTTGGGGGCGATGGCCAGGTCATTGGGCTGGTTCATCCGGTCGTCATGCGCGACGACGGACACGGCCCGCGTGGCGGGGTCCACGCGGAGAATGTTGTGGCCGGTGTAGTCGGCGACCAACATGCGGCCGTCGCGCTCGAACCGGATTCCATTCCCCGTGCTGCCGGGTGGCAACGTGACAAAGGCCTCGGCCCTTCCGTCCATCGTGACGCGTCCGATGACGGGTGCGGAGCCGAAGCTGACGCAGTAGAGGTTTCCTTGGGAGTCGCAGGCGGGTCCCTCGATCCCGGCGGTGAAGCCTCCCGACGTGAGGGGCACGGCGATGTTGACGAGGCGAGGGCGCAAGGAACAGCCGGGTCCGGACAAAGCCAGCGAGACAAGGGCGAGCGCAACGGCCATCACCAAGGTGTCGGGACGCCATGCGATTTGAGGACGGTGGTGCATGGGCAGGGTGTTCCCATGTCGTGGCGGGAAAGGCGAGCTGGGATTCCGGTTGGGGGTCCACGCGCGTGTCGGGCCTTGGGGGAGGCCGGTGTCGCATGAGACGGGACGTCGCGCTGGGTGGCATCCCGTTCGAGGTGGCATCGGTCGCCCGATCCAGCGAGTGGCAGGCCGTCCCCGGGATCGCGCTGCGGACGTGCTCGGCGGAGGACCTCATCGTCCACGAGGTGGTTGCAGGGCGAGCGCAGGATTGGGCGGATGTTGAGAAGGTCCGGCAACGGCAAGGCCGGAGGCTCAACGCGGCGCTCATCGAGGGCCAACTCGCGCCCTTGCTGGCGTTGAAGGAGTCCCCCGAAAGCCTGGACCGGTTCCGGGACTTGTTGCGCCAACATGTCCGGTGATCGGGCCGGGGTGCGGTCAACGCCGCCGAGAAAGGGGCGTGCGCCTACTGGGGCTGCCTGGGCTCCTTTTCCGCAAGGTTGCGCTGGAGACGGGCCTTGACCTCGAGGTTGGCGGGGTGGGCGACGAGGGCGAGGTTGGTCCGGACGGCGTCCCATTGGCCGAGGCGGAGGTGCCAGCGGGCAAGGTGAAGGAAGATGCCGTCCCGGTCTCGGTCGTTGTCGGCAAGGTCGAGGGCCTCGTGCCACGATTGAAGCGCGGAGTGGGCGAGCGCGGCCTCGTTGGCCTTGCGCTGTTCGGCGGTGTCGGCGGGCTCGGGCTTCACGCCGTACCAGGTTTGGGCGACGTCAAAGGCGTATCGGAAGTTGTGGGGGCGGAGCCGGCGCACCTCGCGGTAGTGCTCGAGGGCACGCCGGAAGACGGCCGCCTCGTCGCAGTGGTAATACGCCATGGCGTCCTTGCGGAAGAGGAAGACGACGGTGCCAAGGTTGTAGCGGTAGGTGGGCTCGAAGGGGTTGAGGGCGATGGCCTTTTCGTAGGCTGGGAACGCCTTTTCGATGGGGCCGACATGACCATAGTGGTTGGCGAGGTTGTTCCAGATGGACGGGTCGGCGGGGTCGATGTCCGAGGCCTTCAGCAGTTGGTCGATGGCGCCCTGTTCGTCCCCCGTCTCGCCGAGGAAGGCGGCGAAGGCGTTGCGAGCGGGGGCGTAGTCTGGGTGGCGATGGATGAGGCGTTCATAGGCGGAGCGCACCCGGGCGTTTCGGGCGTCCACGCGGCGGCCGAAGGCGAGGTTGGATTCGCGGCGCGGGTCTTCCGGGGCGAGCGCCTCGCGTTCGGCGAGCCAGCGTCCGATTTCCTCCTCGGCGTCGTCGTCATCCTGCATGACGACGCGCAGCTCGGCGTAGCGCGGGTCCGTGGTGTCGGGGCCTGGGTGGGCGAGAGGGATGGCTTGTGCGGCCAGGGCGACGCGGTTGGACAACGCCATGGGGGCGTTGGTGGAGAGGAGGACGCTGAGTGCGCCGACGAGCAAGTCGCCCATGGTGAGGAGGCTAGCAAGGGAGGGCTGGGGAGTCTTGGGCAAGTTGAAGGGAGTCGCGGGGGTGCGGCGATGGGGGGCGGTGGGGACGCTTGGGGATCTGGGGGTGGATGGAAGCAAAAGGGCCGGGCTCACTCGAGCCCGGCCCTGGTGATGGGGCCAAAGACGCCTTCACCGAGG
>JBJSZF010000033.1:0-6099 GCA_046090125.1 Verrucomicrobiota bacterium | reverse complement strand
GCGACGGCCATCAAAATGTCAATAATACAGATCTGACCCCTTTGCCACGCCCGCCGATGCGGCCGGCGTGGATGGAGGCGGGGTCGCCGGGGGATTTCGCGCGGGGGTGCAGTCGCGCATGGATGCGCGGGGGGGGGCCGGGGTAGGATGCGGGCACGGTGCGATTGCTGGACCGATACCTGTTGCGCGAGTTGATGGTTCCGATGGGCTTTTGCCTGGGGGGCTTCCTCGTGTTTTGGCTGGCGTTCGACCTGTTGGCGCAGGTGGGGAACCTGCAGCAACGGGGCCTCGGTGCGTGGGACGTGGCGTGGTACTACTGCCTGGAGGCCCCGGACATGTTGTCCACGGTTTTGCCGGTGGGGTTCCTGCTCGCGTTGCTCTACGCGTTGACGCAGCACTCCCGCCACAACGAGATCACCGCCATGCGCGCCGCCGGGGTGGGCCTGTGGCGGCTGTGCCTGCCCTACCTCGGGGTGGGCTTGCTCATGGTGGGCGCGTTGCATGCGGCGTCGGAATGGCTGGCGCCGGAATGCCGCGTGCGGCAGGAGCGGCTCTTGCTCGGCGCGGCGGCGCTGCGCGACGGCCTGTGGCGGGAGCGCATCGACGTCGAGAACGCCGCCGACCGGCGCGTGTGGAACATCGGGGCGTTCAACGAGGTCACGGGCGACATGCGGCGGCCACGGGTGCGCCTATGGATTGGGCCGGGTGCGCGTCAGGCATGGATGGCCCGGTCCGTGGCATGGACGAATGGGGCGTGGCGGGCGTCCGGCGTGACCGAGTCCCTGCAGCGGTTCGAGGGTGACGCCCGCCCCCCGGCGGCCCCGAGGCCGTCGTCAGATTTCCCGTCGCCAGGGGCCGCTCCGGGCGGGCTCGCATGGAAGGGGGAGCCTTGGACGGTCTGGGTGCCGGTGCCCACGTGGGTGACGAACGCGGGCGTGCGGACCAACGTCCTGGTGCCGACGCCCCAGCCATGGCGCACCAACCTGACGGCGACGGGGCCCGACGGGGAGTCGTGGCGCGCGGGGTCGATGAACCCGGCCGGAACCTGGATGTCGGACGTGCGGATGGAACGTGCGGCGGCGGCCGGGGCGTGGCGGCTAGTGATGGGGGACGCCGCGAGCTGGAACGGGGGTGCCTGGGCGTTCACCAACGTGACGGAATACGTGTTCCGGGGAGCCAAGGATGGGGAGCCGTTGTTGGCGACGGCGACCACCATGGACCTCGAGGGCGGGATGGAGACGCCGGAGTTGTTTCGGTCGGAGCTGCGGATCAACGGGCTGCGGCGGGGCCGCGCGCTGCAACGGCCGGAGCTGACGCTGCGCGAGATCGAGGAGTACCGGCGGATTCACCCGGTGTTGGCCCCGGACCTGGCGGCGACGCTCGACACGCAGTGGCACGCGCGGTGGGCGGCCCCGTGGACGTGCCTGGTGGTGGTCTTCATCGCCGTGCCATTCGGGGTGACGCCCGGGCGACGCAACGTGTTCTACGGGGTGGCGGGCAGCATCGGGCTGGCGTTCATCTACTTCGTCCTGCAACGGCTCGGGTTTGCCATGGGACAGAGCGGCGAGCTGCCCGGGTGGGCGGCCGCATGGATTCCCAACGCCGCCTTCGCGGCCTCCGGGGCATGGCTGACCTCGCGCATTCGATGAGCGCCGAGGACCCAGGGACGTCGGCGGAAGAGCTGCTGCGTCGGCTCCGAAGGGCGGAGACGCTGGCGCGCGTGAGCCGCGTCATCCACTCCACGCTGGAGCCGCGGGAGGCGTTGCGCGCGATCCTGGGGGAGGCGGTGTCCTTGATGCGGGCGAACTCAGGCTCGATTTGCCTGCTCAACCCAACGACCGGGCTGCTCGAGATCGAGGCGGAGGTGGGGTTGCCCGCCGAGGCGCGGTCCGTTCGGTTGCGGCTGGGGCAGGGCATCACGGGCTGGGTGGTGCGGACGGGCGGGGTTGCCCGGGTGGGAAACGTCGCGGGGGATCGCCGCTATGTGGCGGTGCGGGCTGGGGTGGCGTCGGAGATGGCCGTCCCGTTGCGCGTGGGCGGGGAAGTGCGCGGCGTGTTGAACGTGGACTCGGACCGCAGGGACGCGTTCGACGAGGGCGACCAAGGATTGATGGAGGAGTTGGCGGAGCTGGCGGCGCAGGCGATCCGCAACTCGTGGTTGTACGAGTCGGCGCGGCAACGGGCGCGGCTGCTGGAGTCGTTGGTGCGGGTGAGCCAACGGATCAACTCGACGGTGAGCCTGGACGACGCGTTGCAGGCGATCACGCAGGAGGCTCGGACGTTGATTGGGGCGAAGGTGTGCTCGTTGATGATGGTGGACGAGACGGGCGAATGGCTGGACCTGCGGGCGTGCCATGGGGCGGGAGCCCGATACCGGGACAAGCCGCGCCTCGCTATCTCGGAGAGCCTGCTGGGCAACGTGGTGCGGCGGCGCAAGCCGCTCCAGGTGGAGGACGTGCAGGCCAGCGGGCGCTACCAGCACGTGGCCGTCGCGCGCGAGGAGGGGCTGGTCTCGCTGCTGGCCGTGCCCTTGCTCTTCGAGGGCCGCGCCCTGGGTGCGCTGACTGTGTACACCGCGCAGCCGCACCTGTTCCCCGACGAGGAGGTCCGCACCTTGTCCGCCTACGCGGAGCTGTCGGCCCTGGCCCTGGAAAAGGCGCGGCTCTACGACCGGTTGATGGCGTCGGAGGAGGAGCTGCGTCAGAGCGAGCGCCTGGGGGCGCTGGGCCTGCTGGCGGCCGAGGTGGCCCACGAGATCCGGAACCCGCTGACGGTGATGAAGATGCTGCATCACAGCCTGGGGCTGGAGTTCGAGGAGGGGGATCCCCGGGGGACGGACTTCCGCATCATGGGGGAGAAGATGGACCACCTGAACCGGATCGTGGACCGGGTGCTGGACTTTGCGCGGCCCTCGGAGCCGGTGCGGACGCAGGTGGACGTCAACGGATTGCTTCGGGACCTGGGGTTCCTGCTCCGGGCCAAGCTGAAGCACGCCGGGGTCGAGTTGGTGTCGCGGCTCAACGAGGCATTGCCACGCATCACCGGGGATCCCACGCAGCTTGAGCAGGCCTTCCTGAATCTGTCCCTCAACGCCGTGGAGGCCATGCCCCGGGGCGGCCGGCTCGTGGTTTCGTCGCGCATCGTCTGGTCCGGCGACCGTCGGCAGCCCGTAGCCGTCGTGGTCCGGTTCCGCGACACCGGGGAGGGGATGTCTCCGGATCAGCGCGCGCGGCTGTTCACGTCACTGCTGGGCTCCACAAAGCCGCAGGGCAACGGGCTCGGGCTGGCCATCGTGCGGCGGATCGTCGAGGGCCACGGCGGGGTGATCCACACGTGGTCCGAGCCCGGGCGTGGATCGGCCTTCACGGTGGCCTTGCCCGTGCGCGGGTGACATGGAGGGCCGACGGCGGACCGTGCGCCGGAATGGTTCAGCCGACCGCGTGGCCGAGGTTGGCGAGGATGCGGCGCGTCGAGTGGGAGCGGTTCAACGTGTAGAAGTGAACGCCGGGCGCGCCATTCTTGAGCAAGTCCTCGATCTGCCGCGTGCAATGCTCGATCCCGAACTCCGTCACCGCGGCGTCGTCGTCGCCCAACCGGTCCAACTGGGCCACGAAGGACGCCGGCAACCGCGCGCCGCACAACTCCACGAACTTCTTGGTTTGCTTGCCGGACACGACCGGAAGCAGTCCCGGGATGATGGGGACGGTGACGCCATGCACGCGCGCCATGTGGTCTCGGAAGGCGTAGTAGTCCGAGTTGTCGAAGAACAACTGGGTCACCACGAAGTCGGCCCCCGCGCGCACCTTGTCGGCCAAGAAGGCCCAATCCGCCGCGCGGCCGAGCTTCTGGGCGACATGACCCTCGGGGAAACCCGCCGTGCCGATGCTGAAGCCGCCCCGTTGCCGGAGGTAGGCGACCAACTGCGACGAGTACTCGAAGCCGCCGGGCGTAGGGACGAACTCCCCCGTGCCGCCGGGCGGGTCCCCGCGAAGGGCAAGGATGTTGCGCACGCCCCGCCGCGCGGCCTCGTCCACGACGCCAGCCACCTCCTCGCGCGTGGCATTGACGCAGGTGAGGTGCATCAAGGCCGTCAGGTCGTGCTCCTTTTGGATGCGCTCCACGATGCGCAGCGTGGAGTCCCGGGTGCTGCCGCCCGCGCCATACGTCACCGAGCAATAACCCACTGGCAACGACCGCAACGCCGGCAGGACCTCGGCGAACAACTTCCGCTCGCCCTCCTCCGTCTTCGGGGGAAAGAACTCGATCGAGAACGAAGGCTTCCCACCGGCGGCGTCCTCAAGGTGGATGTCATGAATCGAGCGAATCATCGGTGGCATCCTGCGAAGACGGCCCCAAGGCAGCAAGAACGCACGGGGAGTTTTCAGCGGTCCACAATGAGCCCGACCTCCCGTGCCCTCTGCAAGGCCTGCGCACGGCCCATGACCTGTAGCTTCCGGTAGATGTGCTTGATGTGCGCACGAACCGTGAAGGGGCTGATGGCCAGGTCGGCCGCGATTTGCTTGTGGGTTCGCCCGGCCGCGACGGCGCGGAGGACCTCCCGTTCGCGCACGGAGATGTCCTCGGTGGGCCGGGGCGAAACGGAGGGGCCTAGGACGTCCACGAGCAGGCGCCGCGCGATGCGCGGGCTCATGGGCGCACCCCCCTCCTCAATCCCCTCCAAGGCCGTCTGGAACTCATGGACCTTGGCCCCTTTCTCCAGGTAACCCACGGCCCCGGCCTTGAGCGCGGCGTACACCGCGTCGCGTCCGTCGTGGATCGTCCACACGGCCGCAGGAATTCCGAGCGCCGATTCCTGGAGCCAGCGAATGAACTCAATGCCGCTCTCGCCCGGCAGGTCCAGGTCCACGACCAGCAGGTCGGCCATTCCCGGCCGGATCCCGTCCTTGGCCTCCTCGGCGGACGCAAACATGGCGACCAGCCGGTGGCCGGGAATGGCCTCCAACATGCGAGCGAACGTCTGCCGCAAGGAGGCACGGTCCTCAACCAAGGCGATGTTCATGCGGGGGACACGGACGGACGGAGATCGGTTCCACGGCGCGCTTCGTTGGCGCGGCCTGCGTCGTGGCCGGGCCACGGCACAGAGAATTGAAGCCGCAGCCCGGCCCCGGAATCGAGCGTCATTTTCCCGCCGAGCTCCTCCGCACGACGGCGCATGCTGAGCAGGCCTCGACCCTTTCCGCACCCGGGCAGCAGGCCTCGCCCGTCATCCCCGATGGCCAGCACAAGGCCGTCCCGGGACGCCACCACGCGCACCTCCACGCTTGAGGCCCCGGAGTGCTTGACCACGTTGGCAAGGGCTTCCTTGACGATGCGGAACAAGCCGAGGAAGAGCGGCCCACATGCCTGGGGACAGCCGTCCTCCATCTCGGCGGACACGGCCAGCCGAATGCCATGCGGACCGAGGACGAGGTTTCCATAGCGCTCGAACTCCCCCGCGACGCCCTCGACGTCGGCCACCTGGACTTCCAGGGCGTCCATGAGGCTGCGCACCTCCAGCAAGGCCTCGTGGGCCATGGCGTCCAGGTGCTGGATCTGGGCGCGTTGCTCGGCGGCATCCGGGGCACGCAAGGCCAGGCTGGTGGTCATATGGAGGTTGGCCACCAGACCCCCCACGCCATCGTGCACGTCGCGCAGCACCGCCTCGCGTTGCCGCCGCCACTCCGCCTCGGCTTCGGCCTTCTCGCGGCGCACCTCGCTTCGCCGGAGCGCCTCGGCCTTCTCGGCGCCCTCCAACGCCGCGACGCGGTCGCGCTCCGCAAGCGCCAGCTTGGCGGCCAGCCGCACATGCCGCACCCAGTAGCCCGCCGCTCCCAACACCAACCCAAGGCCCGCCAACCCAAGACCCAGCCGAAACCACGTCGTCTGCCAAAAAAACGGCCCGATCTCGAACCGCGCCCGTATGGCCTCGGGGGCCGGAACTCCATCCTCGTTGGCCGCCGTGATGGACACCGAATACCGCCCCGGGGGCAGCAACTCGTAGGACGCCGCCCGCTCCGGCCCATGGTGCTCCACCAACAACTCGCCGTCCCGCTCCAGCCGAGTCCGCACCAGCACCTGGTCCGGCGCCGCATAGTTCAA